>NZ_JBALMO010000257.1:0-3357 GCF_036963345.1 Bacillus sp. JJ722 | reverse complement strand
AGAAACACACTTTACAAACAATAGAAAATGACATGATCAGCTCAAAAAATCTGGACGTGTATCTAACTCAGTATTTCTTAATGAAAAATATGGAGTTGAACGAAAAGTTGCTCATCGGAGAGAAAGGAAATATCTCAAGCCTTTTGAGTTCGCAAATTGGTGGTAAGGTTGAAATTTACGATTCATCTGGAACGAAAACAGAATCTTCATAAAAAATAAATAAGGAAGTTAGTGAAGATTTTAAAAAAGCGTTAAAGAGTGAGACAGCATATAGTATTATTGATTTTCATGCGAATGCTTACGGGACTAAATGGAATGATGGTAATGGGATTGAAACATACGTTTATAAAAAGACGTTGAAGGATGCTGTTAAGGTTGCTAAGGCAGTTCAAAAATCGATTGTTTCTGCTACGGGATTAAGAGATCCTGGAGTCAAGGAAAGTAATCTTCACATGCTTCGGGAAACTAATCCAACAGCAATTCTTGTTGAAGGACCGTTTATGTCGAATCGAAAAGAAGCAGAACTATTGAAAAGCGATTCTTTTAGAAGGAAATTCGCTTTAGCGATCGTTGAAGGTGTTGCTCAAGCTTATTATTTAAAAGCTGAAGAGAGAAAGATGGAAAGTTACGTCGTCTCTATACAGGTACTTTTGCTAGTGAAGTATCTGCTAAGGATTTTAAGTCACAAGTGGAGAAAGACTTTGATGTTACCTTACATCTACGTCCGGAAGGTAACGGGTATCGATTGTACACAGGAACATTTACATCTAAAATAGGAGCAGAAACCTTTAAAACAAATTCGATGTTACATTGCAAATGCGTGAAGAATAAGCAAAAGTCCGTCTCATTACGAGAGGGGCTTTGTTTACATATTTTCCAATAACAAAAAAGCCAGCAATAAAATGCTGGCTTTTCCTATATAGATTAACGTAATAATTGAAGAACACCTTGTGGTTGTTGGTTAGCTTGAGCAAGCATAGCTTGAGCGGCTTGTTGTAAGATGTTGTTCTTAGTCATTTCCATCATTTCTTTAGCCATATCAACGTCACGGATACGAGACTCTGCAGCTGTTAAGTTTTCAGATGATGTACCTAAGTTGTTAATTGTGTGCTCTAAACGGTTTTGGTTTGCCCCTAGTTTAGAACGCTCACCTGATACTTTGTCAATTGCAGTTTGGATTGTTGTTACAGTAGATGTTGCATCCTTGTGTGTTAAAACACTAAGAGCTTGTTCTACAATAGTGCTGTTTGTGCCGTCAGTAACTGCTAATTTAGCATCAGTAGTACCTTTTTTTGAGATGCCTAAAGCTTCTGAACGCATATCAGCAATATCTAATGATAAGCTTTGATTTTCATTTGCTCCAATTTGTAATTTAAGACTCTTTGTATCGTCAGCAACTTTACCAGCAGTTACAGTTGCTGGAGTTATATTAGCAGCATCTTTCTTGAAATCTCCTGCAGTTATAGTATTAGCACCTGCAGTTTTTGCAGTTAGAGTAATTGTACCATCACCATTATCAGTTGCTTTAAATGCATTTGTAGCGTCATCATTAATCTTTTTAGTTAAACCTGCAGTGCCATTAACAGTACTATCAGCAGAATAAGGTTTACCTCCGATAGTCATAGCTTCACCATCAGCAAAGGCAATATCAGTAGCTGCCATTTTATATACTGCTGTAGTTGCAGCACCATCTTTGCTACCATTTAATAGCTTTTGAGTATTGAACTCAGTAGTGTTACCGATACGATTGATTTCAGAAGTCAATTGGTTGATTTCTTTTTGCATTTCTTCACGATCTGCAGTTGTATTAGTGTCGTTACCAGCTTGTACAGCTAGCTCACGCATACTTTGTAGAATAGCGTGTGTTTCGTTCAATGCACCTTCAGCAGTTTGGATTAAAGAAATACCATCTTGTGCATTTTTAGAAGCCATGTCTAAACCGCGAACTTGTCCACGCATTTTTTCAGAGATAGCAAGACCAGCTGCGTCATCTCCAGCACGGTTGATTTTTAAACCTGATGATAATTTTTCCATGTTTTTAGTTGCTGCAGTTTGGTTAGCACCCATTTGACGATACGTGTTTAAAGCTGAAATGTTGTGATTAATTCTCATTTCAAATACCTCCATGTTTTTGTAAGGTTAGCATCCATGCCCACCTTATATAATTTTAATTTATGTTATTTACGTAGTTCTTCACGAAGAATTTGCACCGTTTTTGGAGCATTGATACTTAAGCGTAAAGCATCTTGATTGCTTGCTTTTTTCACTTCAATAACGATTTCTTCTCCAGAAGGACACGTAAGAATAACCTTTTCTCCTACAGTCCTTTGTATAGTTAAAGCCATTAATCTCCTTCTTCACTTTAATTCGAATTTTTTATTATGTTACAATACTAGTAGATAAACTTTTCAGAATATGTGTATCTTGTTTCAGATTTTTAAAATATTTGTATCTAATTTGTAAACTCTACTGATGTGCCTATCAGAAGGAATGAGAAAAAGATATGATACTAGGGAGGGCGAGGCGAAATAATGAATAAAAAAAAGATACTTATTATCGAAGATGAAGTAGCTATATCAGATCTGCTTTCGTATTCCTTAGATAAGGAAGGATTTATGACGTTTGTAGCTTATACGGGTGATCAAGGAAATAAACTTGTTCAGGAGTGTAATCCTGATATGATTATTCTGGATTTGATGCTTCCAGATACTAGTGGCTTTGAAGTTTGTAAGAGTATTGTTAAGGATTACAGGATTACAATTATTATGGTTACTGCTAAATCGGATTCAGTAGATAAAATTCTTGGGATAGAACTAGGTGCAGATGATTATATTACTAAACCATTTGATATAAGAGAAGTCATTGTGCGAGTAAGGGGGATTTTTAGAAGAATTGATCTGATAGAAGAATCTTTGGAATCAGAAGGATTTAAAACGATTAATGTAGGAAAAGAAGTAGTGATTTATATAGAAAAGAGAGAAGTTTATAAAAATCAAACAAGGATTGATTTAACAAATAAGGAGTATGAACTTCTTTTGTTCCTTGCGGAGAATAGGGGAAAGGTTTTTACTAGAGCTGATTTATTAGATAAGGTATGGGGTTTTGATTATGTGGGAGATACAAGAACTGTCGATATACATATACAAAGGTTGAGGAAAAAAATTGATGAAAGTAAAAATTCATTTATTGAGACGGTCTTTGGAGTTGGATATAAAATTGTATAAAAAGGAAAAGGAATACAATGAGATTTACGATTCAATATAAAATATTAATACCATTTCCCATCATCATATTTATTGGTCTATCTTCATTGCTTTTTGTATCAAACAACATCAATAAGAAACACACTTTACAAAC
>NZ_JBALMO010000256.1:0-2246 GCF_036963345.1 Bacillus sp. JJ722 | reverse complement strand
CAAACTTTTTTGTTTGCTACGACGTCTTTTAAATGCAATTAAATATTTTTACATTAGAAAGTTGAAAAAGATGTTTAACAAAAATGTTAACAGGGGTTGCTGTAACTTCCGTGTTATTTGCGGGAACAGTACATGCAGCGAGTGTAAATGGAGTAGGTAGCCAGGCTACAAAATCTTCTCCTATTATTAAAAAAGTAGAAATGGACGTAACTGGTGATAAAAAAGCAGATTGATTACTTTTAACTCTCAAATTAATTTTTCTTATTATTTTTGATTGTTTTAAATAATAAGTTTACGCAATGCCGCAAATTTATTGCGGTATTGCGTAAACTTAGTGTCGTATTGTGTAAGAAGATTACGAATGGTGATATAATCCTATTATGGGATGATCTCCTGTTTTGAGATTATTAATGAAAGGGGGAAAGGAAATTAAAGAGTTACTAGGCAAAATAATAGTAGACTACACAAGTGATAGTCAGTTGCAAGCCGATTTAATAGAAGTATTTGAGGATAAGTCTAGAGATTATCACTTTCCTTTTGCGAAATCACTCGAATTGCATTATTCTGTTTTTTCGGAAAACCACCATGATGAGAGTAAATTAAATGATTTAAAATCATGTATCGAACTGCTCATTTTAGCTCTAGATATTATTGATGATCTTCAAGATAACGATAATAATGAATCCATTTGGATGAAGAATAATCAAGCATCTGCAATCAATGTATCTATTAGTTTAATGACTATATTCCAACATAAGTTATTAGAAGTTGTAGATAATAAAGTCTTAATTCAAAATCTGACAAACTATTTGTTAAAAGCAATTGAAGGGCAACATCAAGATATTAATGGAATTCATAATGTCCAGCAATATTTAGATATGACTAGACAAAAGTCTGGCAGCCTGATGGCTTTAACAAATATTTTAGGATTGCCTGTAGAGAATTCAGATTATTTGCGAATTGTGGAAGATTACTCATACGATTTAGGTTTAATTGCTCAGATTTCTAATGATATCCGAGATGTCATTCAATTCGATGAAAAAAGTGATTGGAAACTCAGAAAGAAAACCTTGCCAATTCTATATTTGTTGAATCCTTCTATCAAGGAAGGAGAAATAGTAAGAAGCTACTACTATGGTGATCTAAGTTTTGAAGAATTACTTCCTCAAAAAAATGAATTGATAACCACTCTCAAACAATCTGGAGCGCTTAGTTTCGCTTTTGCACAAAAAATAATCTACGAAAATAGAGTAATGAATAAAATCAATAGTTTACCACTAAGTTCAAACAAAAAAGAAACCTTGTGTGAACATCTATTAAATAAAACAAAATTACCAATAGAAAAGGAGTTGATTTAGATGGAATTAGCTATCTACAATCTTATTAATAATCCAGATATTTTAGAAAAGGTGAAAGAAAAAAAGGCATCTCTATTAGGTGTTACTCGTGAAGAACAAGATGCAATTGTGGAGTCTTTAGGTAAAGTTAGAATTAATGCATATTTTTGGCTATAGGCTGGAATTTTGCGTAACATTTCATTTTTCACCTGGTCATTCGTAGCAGTTTTAATATGTGCGTGTTATTTAATCAGCATAATAATTGTACATCCTTTAGTAGGGATTAAGTTAACTCCAGTAAGCGATGGGGTTTGTAAAGTAGTTGAGCTGTATCCAAATGGATGGGCGAAATATAAAAATATTAGAATAAATGATTTGGTATATTGTCAGAAAGATAAAAATGATCCAGTATTTAAGTTAGAAAAAGTAGATGAAGTAGTAGTTTATGATGGAGAGAAGAAATATAGTAAAGGGATTTCCTATTATGGAATGCCCTTTAGTTTTATTTTTTTTAGTTTTATTCATATATTGTACTTTTGTATTAGTTTTATAATAGCGATAATTCTATATTTAAAAAATAAGGGAAATAAACAATATAGGATTATTTCTTTAATAATTGTTTTAATTAGTCTAGGATACTTGAGTGGTGGTGTATCCGCTAGAGAAGATACCTTTGGCGTTTTTATAACCATATTATGCATGTGGCTAACACCGATAGTATTAATTGAATATTTAAATACTATGATTCCATCAGATAAAAAATTTAAGTCAACTAAGTTTACCTATATTTTATTAATATTATTAGCAATTATTAGTTTATTTTTTTTACAAGAAGTAAGAGTAATTTTTACATTCTTATTACTTATATTTGTACTAATTGTGTTTTTTGTGAAGAAATATAAATATATT
>NZ_JBALMO010000255.1:0-8849 GCF_036963345.1 Bacillus sp. JJ722 | reverse complement strand
AAGAAGTATTTTTAAAACTTTATAATAAAGTTGTTACTTATTTAAAAGAAAAAGAAGATGTATTTGTATTTAAAGGTTTTGCTGGTGCCGACAAAAAATCTCGTTTACCTATTCAAGTAATAAATGAATTTGCATGGCATAATCTATTTGCTCATCAATTATTCATTCGACCAACAGAAGAAGAGCTAGTAGATCATGATGCACAATTCACAGTGATTTCAGCACCTAACTTTAAAGCTGATCCAACTGTTGACGGAACTAAATCAGAAACATTCATCATTATTTCTTTTGAATATAAAACCGTTCTAATCGGTGGAACGGAATATGCTGGTGAAATGAAAAAATCCATCTTCTCAGTTATGAACTATTTGCTTCCAGAAAACAACATTCTTTCTATGCATTGCTCTGCAAATGTAGGTAAAGAAGGAGATGTTGCATTATTCTTCGGCCTTTCTGGAACAGGTAAAACAACGTTATCTGCCGACCCTAACCGTAAATTAATCGGTGATGATGAACACGGCTGGTCATCTAACGGAGTGTTCAATATTGAAGGTGGCTGCTATGCAAAATGTATCGATTTAACAAGAGAAAAAGAACCTCAAATCTTTGATGCGATTCGTTTTGGCGCAGTTTTAGAAAACGTTGTTCTTGATGAAGATCGCGTTGCAGACTACTCTGATAAATCTTTAACTGAAAATACTCGTGCTGCTTATAATATTAATGAAATTGACAATATCGTAGTACCAAGTATAGCTGGGCACCCTAACACAATTATTTTCTTAACAGCAGATGCTTTTGGAGTATTACCTCCAATTAGTAAATTAACGAAAGAACAAGCAATGTATCACTTCTTAAGTGGTTATACTAGTAAACTTGCTGGAACAGAGCGTGGAATTACCTCTCCACAAGCAACGTTCTCAACATGTTTCGGTTCACCTTTCTTACCACTGCCTGCAACAGTTTATGCAGAAATGCTTGGACAAAAAATTGACGAGCATAGCGCTAATGTATTCTTAGTAAACACTGGCTGGACTGGTGGAGAATATGGTGTTGGTAGTCGTATGAAACTTGCTTATACACGTGCAATGATTCAAGCTGCGTTAGAGGGCGATTTAAATAATGTGGAAACGGATAAAGACGAAATTTTCGGCCTTGAAATTCCACAACACGTTCCTGGTGTACCGGATGACGTATTACAACCAAGCAAAACATGGCAAGATAAAGCTGCTTATGAAGCTAAAGCTAAAGAATTAGCACAGCAGTTCCGTGAAAACTTCGCTAAATTTGAGAATGTTTCATATGAAATTAAAGAATTTGGTGGTCCAACCCTGTAAGATTTGAATAAAGCCCTAAGTGAGTTTTTTCACTTAGGGCTTGTTACTTTCGTTTACGTGTATTTAATTAGTCTCCGCTTTCAGAGCTTATTTTTTCATCAACTGAAGTTTTTTTAAAATCACCAGTAGGTGAATCTACTGGAACCATAATTATAGAAAGAACGAACATAGCTAAGGAACACGCTAGCAACAATGCACTAGCTTTCGTTGAATTCAACTTTAAAAATTTCAAGCTACCTTTAATTACCCCTATAATTCCAAATAAAATCCCAAGTAGAGATAACAAAAAAAGTATGGTTGCAATTGCTAACATAGATGAACCTCTTTTCATTATATTTATATATTAAATAATACTTTTATTTTATCAGAATAACGTAATGTTAGTCGTTTAACTAAAAGGAAGAGGTTGTCTTGTCCATTAAGGTAATGGTGTTTTAGATTATTACATTTACGTGAAAGGCATTGTTCCCATCTATAGGGAGATCATGCATTTCATCTCTTTCAAAAGCGCCAATTATAGGCANNCCGATTAAAGTTTCACTTTATATGGAAATACATGAAATCTCTCTTTTTCAAAAGCGTCAAAGGTAGGCATTTTCATCATATTCTGCAAGAACAACAAATTTCTCGTAACCTATAACGAAGGGCTAAAAAGCGTAAAAAGGCGTCTTAAAAGTGATTTATAATCACTTTTGAGACAGCCCCAGCCTCAATTTACTGAATGTAATGAAGTTAATTCATATGTAATTTTTGTTGATTCTTTTTCCCATACTACTTGTTTAATAACCGCTGTCCCAATTGATTCACCATGCTTTGTTTTTCTAATATCAATTGGAATATCCATAGGATATAAGCGATAACCACTTTTAATTAAAGAAAAATCATTGCTATTAATACGCTTTTCATTTCCTTTAGTTACAATCATCGTATTAAGCTCAAGAGGCATTCCCATTTATACCACCCTTTCTTATTATTCATTTTACCATTTTTCACTATTGATTTTTCATCCAAATCGATAACTTTTCAACAGTTTGTCGATTCACCTTTGGTGGAAAGTAATGTGTATATTCATCGAAATACCATGCTTCCACTTTTTTATTCAATCGCTTTAATCGATCTTCTAGAACCTCGGCATGCTTAATAGATACATTTTGATCTTTGGCGCCATGAATAATAAGTACAGGACAGTTTATTTGCTTTGCCTTGTACAAAGGTGTTCGCCATTCATATCGCTCAGGATATTTTGAAGGAGTTCCTCCGATTACTCGTTTCATCATTCTACGTAAGTCCACTCGTTCTTCATATGTTAAGAACATATCGGAAACACCGCCCCAAGTAACAATTGATGCTACTGACTGACATTCGATTGCTGTCAACAAAGCCATCACACCACCGCGTGAAAACCCAAAGACATGCACACGATTTACTTTAGGATGTTGCTCTAAAACTCGAAAAGCTGCAAACGCATCATTTCGATCGTCTCCTGCAAAATCTTCAACGCCTTCACCACCTCGATTACCGCGATAAAATGGAGCAAAGACGACAAAGCCTTGAGAAGCAAATTGAATTATTCTTCCCGGTCGTACTTGTCCTACATTATTTTGCCCACCGCGCAAATAGAGAAAACCATCTAACTTCTCCCCTTGCGGTTCCGCTAATAATCCTTTTACCTTTAATCCCTGAGATAAATAAGTAACAATCGATAACTTAATTTCAGGATGTGGAGAAGGGAAAGGAATATGCGATGTAACCACCCCGTCCGTTACATTCATATTTTTCACACCTCTATCATTCACTTATTTCATATAATAGGCATTCACACATTTTTCACACTCACATACGATATGTTTAAACCACTATAGGAGGATCCATTATGAAAAAATGGGTTAAAGTATGTATCAGTTCTTTACTTATCATGTCCATGCTAACATTCATAGTTGCATGTGGCAAAGAAGAAGCAAAAACCGTGCGCATAGCTGAAGTAACTCGCTCTATCTTTTACGCTCCTCAATATGTTGCACTGGCAAAGGGCTTCTTTGAAGATGAAGGCTTAAAGGTAGAGTTAACAACCACTTGGGGTGGAGACAAAACGATGACTACCCTATTATCAGATGGAGCTGATGTCGCATTAGTTGGCTCAGAAACATCTATTTATGTGCATGCTCAAGGTTCTAAAGACCCTGTCATTAATTTCGCTCAACTTACACAAACAGATGGAACATTTCTAATCTCTCGAAAGAAAATTGATAACTTTACATGGGATATGCTTAAAGGTAGTGAATTCCTCGGTCAACGAAAAGGTGGTATGCCACAAATGGCTGGAGAATTTGCGTTAAAAAAACATAATATTGATCCTCACAAAGATTTAAAACTTATTCAAAATGTAGATTTCGCTAACATACCCAATGCATTTTTATCAGGAACTGGCGACTTCGTTCAACTTTTTGAGCCGCAAGCAAGCATCTTTGAACAAGAAGGAAAAGGCTATATCGTTGCTTCATTTGGAACGGAATCAGGAAAGATACCATATACATCATTCATGTCAAAAACAAGTTACTTAAAAGACAATAAAGAAACCGTTGAAAAGTTCACAAAAGCAATCCAGAAAGCTCAAACATGGGTAGAAAAAAATAGCGCTAGTGACATCGCCAAAGCCATTCAACCATACTTCAAGGATACGGACCTTAAAACCATTGAAATGGTTGTTGAACGATACAAAAATCAAGATTCATTTGCCACAGACCCAATTCTTGATCAGGAAGAATGGGATAATCTTAAAGCAATTATGAAAGAAGCTGGAGAATTGCCAAAAGATATTGATTACGACACATTAGTAAATACTGACTTTGCTAAAAAAGCTGCGGAAGAGTAAGGAGTCTTACTATGAGCTTTCTTACAGTTGAACAAATCCATCATGTCTATTTCACAACTTTACAAGCTACCACAGCATTAGAAGACGTTTCACTATCCATTGAAGAGGGTGAATTCGTTTCCTTTCTAGGTCCAAGTGGCTGTGGCAAAACTACTCTATTATCAATCATTGCTGGCTTGTTAAAGCCAACCTTCGGTGTTACAAAACTAGACGCTGATCCTGATTATGTAGAAAAGAAGCAAGACATAGGATATATGCTACAACAAGATTATTTATTTCCTTGGAAAACCATTCGTGAAAACATTTTATTGGGTTTAAAGCTACAAAAAAAACAGCAGATTGAACTCGAATTACGCGCATTGAAATTATTAAACGAGATTGGTTTAACAAACGTAGAGAGCCTTTATCCTAATCAGCTATCAGGTGGTATGCGACAGCGAGTTGCACTCGTCCGAACATTAGCAACAAACCCGAAAATATTATTGCTAGATGAACCTTTCTCAGCACTAGATTATGTAACAAAGCTCAAACTAGAAAATCTCGTTTTTGCAACACTAAAGAATTTCAATAAAACAGCCATACTCGTAACACATGATATAGGTGAAGCAATTGCAATGAGCGACCGTATTTTTATGTTTTCTGCTAAACCTGGAAGATTGTATCAAACATTTATTGTACCTGAAGAATTGAAGACCCTAGCTCCTTTTGAAGCTAGAAATCATTCGTTGTATTCTTCCTTATTTCAGACAATATGGAAGGAGTTTGAGGGCATTGAAGAGCACGCAACTAAATATTAAGTCCTTACATGAGAAATATCGATACGGATTGCGTAAGGAACAAAAACACGTACGTTTTTATCAAACTTTCATTTTCATCTTCTTCTTTGGTTTTTGGGAACTAGCTAGTCGATTAAGCTGGATTGACCCATTAATCTTTAGTGCCCCTTCACAAATCGGAAAACTTTTTATCGAGAAAATCCAGGATGGTACACTTCTTGGGAATGTAGGCGTTACTTTATTTGAAACAGTACTTGGATTTATTCTCGGTACCTTACTAGGTACCTTACTTGCAGCTATACTATGGTGGTCACCATTTCTATCTAAAGTATTAGATCCCTATTTAGTCGTCTTAAATGCGATGCCGAAAGTCGCGCTTGGTCCAATCTTAATAGTCGCCTTAGGACCAGGATTCACTTCCATTATCGCTATGGGAACCATTATTTCTATCATTATAACGACCATAGTCGTATATACATCTTTCAGAGAAGTAGATCCAAATTATATTAAAGTACTCCATACATTTGGTGCATCTAGGATACAATGCTTTCAAGAGGCTATTCTTCCAGCTTCAATGCCAACAATTATCTCCACTTTAAAAGTAAATGTAGGTTTATCCTGGGTTGGCGTTATTGTCGGAGAGTTTCTCGTATCAGCAAAAGGTTTAGGGTATATGATTATTTATGGCTTTCAAGTATTTAATTTCACACTTGTTCTCATGGCATTATTGTTAATAGCGATCTGTGCCACCGTAATGTATCAGCTTGTTGAGCTATTGGAAAGAAAATTAATCAAGTAAAATGATAATAGGTGAGGGTTGTGATTACCCTCACCTAGCATTACTACCAATAGTAGCTAATAATTGTGATATTCTCTGATTAATTTCATTTATATTAACCGGTCCGGTTATTTCATCAGATATTTGATATTTTTCTTTTAAAGTAAGAATTCTATATACACTCTCATCAAGTCTTTCTTTCGAAATTTTATTGGTGTTCACTGCCTCTTTCAATGCATTGAGCACAGCTTTTACATTGTGGTAACCATGGCATACGAGTACAACGTCAGCACCTGCTTGAATAGACTTAACAGCTGCATCTCCAATTTTATAATGATTTGTAATAGCTTTCATTGTTAAATCATCAGTAAACACAACTCCATTAAATGCTAATTCTTCACGAAGTAAATCAGTTATGACTGTTTTCGACAAGCTAACTGGATTTTTATGATCTAAACTTCTTAAAAGTATATGCGCAACCATCATTCCATCTACTCCTTCTTTTATGGCTGCTTGGAATGGATGAAGCTCAAAAGAACGTAATCTTTGAAATGATGCATCCACGATTGGTAATTCAATATGTGAATCTACTTTTGTATCCCCATGCCCTGGAAAGTGCTTCACTACTGGAATAATTTTATGATTCTGTAAACCCTTCATCGTGTGTATGCCGAGACTTGAAACAATATCTGGACGATTGCTAAATGATCGGTCACCAATGACAGGATTGTTCGGATTACTATTAATATCTAATACAGGAGCAAAATTCATATTAAATCCAAAACTCTTTAACTCTTTGGCAATAATGCTGCCAATTTCATAACTAAAAGCCGGATTATTAACTTTGCCTATCGTTTCATTTGTAGGTAAGCCTATTAGTTCATTAGGCATTCTCGATACTCTGCCACCTTCTTCATCAGCGCTAATGAATAATGGTATTTTGTTGGATTGATGTTGAATTTTAATACTATTTATAAAGTTCTTTAATTGATTGGCATTTTTCACATTAGCTCCCATAATAATAATTCCGCCAACTTTATCTTTGCTCAGCAATTCATGATTATTCGCCGTTAAGCCTGTACCTTCAACACTAGCTATAATTAATTGACCGATTTTCTCATCTATGCTCATAGCATCGACCTTTTGCTGAATAGGATCAACAGGTGGTTGCACTTTTTTCTTCGATTCATTATTTGTTTGTTGCTGTTCAACATTTGTGATTATTTTCACATTTATGCATCCTGAAAGCAGTAACAAAGCTGCTATAAATAGACATCCTTTTTTTAATACCATCATTCAATAAACTCCTTGCCAGTATTTTACCCTATACATAGCTTTTCTGTTTTAAAAACATCCCTTTTTCACTATATGCACAAAAAAAGTCCTCCATACAAATGACGGACTCTTATACTTAAATTAGTTGCAACTTCTTCACTTGCGCTAAACTTAAAAGCACTACTTGATCACGCATAATATAGCTATATTTGTCTTCAGTAAAGGATTCAGGTAACTGTTCCATGATGACAGCTCCATTCGTCTCCATGTAATCTGCTTTCTTATCAAATGCAACGGTATGAGAAAAATAGACATTTTTCACAAAACTGGTACTTCCACTACCCACTTGGTATTGCCCTATATAAATTAACTCTTGAATTTGAGCTCCTGTTTCTTCCCAAACTTCTCTAATAGCTGCTTGTTCAATCGTTTCGCCTTCTTCTCTTTTTCCACCTGGGAATTCTAAACCTCTTACTTTATGATTCGTAAATACCCATCCTAAGTTACTGTGTACAATAACTAAAACATGGTCAGGGCATGAGGAAAAGGGATGATCATCTGTTGAGAAATATACATTATTTCCATTTGCATCTAAAAATTTTTTAACCACTTGTATTCTCACTTTCATTATGAGGTGTATACTCCTACTTTACAGTAAATATAATACTAATGAAAGAAAATGACATATTATTCGGCTTTCTTCGTGGTTGTTTCTTTTTTAATACTAAAAACTAATTTTTCTATTATCGCCGGCATTGGCAAACCTACTTTAATGGCATAGCTTAAAATTGTTGCTAATTCATAGCTAATATAAAATACAAGTGTAGAATTTTTTACAATGTCTCCAGTAAGTAATATCATATCTAAAATATAGCTTATAGCGACGATTCCCAAAATCATACCACGTTTGAATGTCTCTTTAAGAAATATTGACCAATTTAAACTATCCGTTATTTTACTAGAAAGGAGAAAAGAAACTAAGTCTATAAGCAATAATTCCCCTAAAGCTAGTGCTAACCAATGATCATATTCACCACTCATGTAAATAACGCTACCACTAATCATCGAAAAGATTGGCAAACTCATGGGGGCCAGTTTCATGTTAAAACCTCCTTCTTACTTTCACACTTTGTATGGAAAAAAAGATTAAAAAAGGTTTAATAGGGGTAAAAAAAGTATAAGAGGAAAATAAGATATTGTGATAAAATATTATATGAATAGTAGAAATTTTTAGTTAGTCAATTTTCAACTATTTTTTAAGAAGTGAGGTGTATACTTTGAAACTCATTGATGATTTATTCGAACACTATCGCACAAAGTTAACAGGTGATGATGAAGACATTGATATTCTTGCTTTAGCCGTACTGGAACAATTAAATCAAAAAGATATTATTGAACATATTCTTGAAATGGATGATGTTGAACTAAGAAGCTTTTTTGGTCTTTACATAATTGAAACTTTAAAAGGAAAGTTCGCTGATGCTAACAGTCCGACGCAGTCTAAAGACTCTTACCTTTCACACTATAGAAATCTTCACTAATTAAAATCATCTGTTCCTTTTATTGAATGCGCTTACTTTTTTTATCTCAAAACAAAAGGAGTCAAAGCATACAAGTTGTAGCTTTGACTCCTTTCTTATTGTTTAGGAATTTATAAAATAATAAGTTGTTGCTGACTTTGAAATAGAGTGATTCTACGTCTAGCTCCGAGCACCCAACGCCTAGTGAACTTCACACTTCTTCTTACGATAAGTCAACGAAGAAATGCGGAATCGGCCCGTTTAGCCCCGCTGGCTTAAGACGAATCACACAGG
>NZ_JBALMO010000254.1:0-2091 GCF_036963345.1 Bacillus sp. JJ722 | reverse complement strand
TTTATCAATAGATGAATAATCGAGCTTTATGAATTCTTTGTTTTGATAACCACAGATACTGTTTCTATATGATGTTGCTTTTTCATTAGAGTACGTTTCCTCTGAAATTTCTTGTAATGTTTCTACACACTGTTGTTCATATGTTTTATGGATGGCATTAGTTGCACCTAGAAAATATACTAATAACCAATGATGACGTAAATAGTTACGTGTAATTTTTAAATATAGTTCTTGTTTAAAATCTTGTAATGCTTTTTGTTTATCAGATTTACTATATAAACAGTGTATTAATTTATCTCCCAAAGAAAAATTGATATGAATACCTGAGATGAGTTGTTTTTTTCCTCCGTATTTTTGTTCTAAATACGCACGATAACGTTCATCATTTCCTTGATCAGAGAATGTTGCTATTGGAATATCTTGATCTTCTGGAGTTATAGCAGGCATAGATTGTGGCCAAATATATTCATTATCCAGTTCTAATGCGGCTATATTATATAAAGAATCTAAAAACTCAATAGCATCACTTGTATTATGAAATACTGGTGTGACAAGCTCTAATTGACTTTCCGAAAAATCCGTAGTGATATAAGGATTTTCTTTTTTATCACCGAAAACTCTAGGGTGAGGGGTTAACGAAAGCGTTCCATTACTAGTTACACGCAATCCTTCCCGTTCAATTCCTAAGTTGACATCTAATATTTGTTTATTTGAAAGGTTAGAAAACATATTAAATCGCATTTTGATATTTCCTCCTATATATAAACTTGAATATGATTACTGATAACATACCTTTTACGAAAGATGATATGGCGATGCTCAACCAAATTCCATTTAATCCGAATATAGGAGTAAGGGATATAGCTAAAGGTATTCGCATAAGCGTAAATACAATGGAAATGGCCGATGGTATTTTAGGCAAACCAATACCTGTATAAACACCCGTTCCTATCATCTCCATAGCCATAAATATTTGAGATAATCCTATAATTTTTAAATAGGATGATGTGATTGCAATAGTCTCAATATCTTGAGTGAAGAGTCGAGCTAATTCCTCAGAAAAGAAGATAAAGACTATGCTAGTTAGAAGAGCATATAAAATTCCTAAAGCAGACTTACATGATAGCCTTTTAGGATTCTTTTAAACTTTTTCGCCCCAAAATTTTGTCCGATAAAACTACTTACAGCCCCATTCAAGCTCCCCATTACAATAAAAGTAACAGATTCAATTTGTAGACCAATTTTTTGAGCAGCAACAGCATCTGTCCCATACGAAGCTATAAATTTAGCTAAAATAATATTGATAACAGTAAAAAGTACTCGCTGTGTTGACATTGGAATACCTAGTTTTACAATTTCTAATGCCTTATGATAACTTATTTGAATAATGTTTTTATGAAATAATATATTTCTGGCTAGATATACAAATAAAATAAACATGAGTACTTGGGCTATTAATGTGGCAATTGCGGCTCCAATTACTCCCCATTCCAATGTATAGATAAAAATGGGATCAAGAATGATATTGAGTAAAAGGCTCAAAGCACTAATATAAAAGCTCTGTTTATTATTTCCGAAACTGCTAAACATTCGAATAAAGAATATGTTGAAATAAGAGAAAAATAGCATGAATCCAGAAACTGCTAAGTACTGATAGGCACCGGATTGGACGGCTTCATTTTGTAAATCTAGAAAATCTAATAGTTGATTGCCAAAGAACCATAATCCGAGTATTGTTAGAACTCCTATGAAAAGGTTCAATAATAATGAAATCCCGATATAGGAGGTGCTTTCTAATTCATTTTTGCTTCCCATTGAATGAGCAATTTTTATTCCTCCACCAACAACAATCATTGCTTGAATCGAGTATCCTAAGTTAATAAAAAAACTTGCTGATCCCACAGATGCGATAGCATCAGGGCCAAGACCTCCAACGAAAAGCATGTCTATGAAGTTGTATAGGAATTGAAGTAATGAGCTTCCTATTAAGGGTAGAGATAGAAGGGAAATAACAGATAGTTCATTCCCAGATGTTAAATCATTTTTTTTCATTTTGATTCCCCTACGAAATGTCATTGAAACATTACAATT
>NZ_JBALMO010000253.1:949-10713 GCF_036963345.1 Bacillus sp. JJ722 | reverse complement strand
CATAATAATATATGCAACGGAATTAAGGGAGGATGTTTTGGATGAATACAAAAAAAGTGATTGTTTCAACAGTTTTAGGGGCTAGTTTATTATTTACTTCAGTGCCTTTTAATGTATTTAATACAGAACAGGTAAAAGCTGAAACAGTAATGGCTACTACATCATTTAGTGATGTATCGAAAAACTCATTTGCCTATGATGCAATTCAGAAATTAACGAAACGTAAGATCATTCTTGGTTATAACGATGGAACATTTAAACCAGGAACAATCGTAACAAGAGGACAATTTGCTACTTTCTTGGCTCGTGCATTAGATTTGCCAGAAGCCGATAGCAATTTTAAGGATTTACCAAAAAGCAAAGCGCTTTATAAGGACGTTTCAAGGGCTGCTGCGGCTGGTTTAATACAAGGGGATACAAAAGGCTATGTTAATGCAGATAAACCTGTTACACGAGCTGATATTGCCGTTATGATTGATAGAGCTATGAATATGAAGGGTAATTTCACTGAAACTACGAATCTAACATTCAAGGATGCTGGTTCAGTTCCTAAATATGCTTTTGAATCTGTAAAACGAATGACTAAGTACGGCATTATTGCTGGTAAAAATGATAATACATTTGCACCAAGTGAACATGCAGATAGAGCTACATCATCTGTATTTGTATACCGTATGATAAATCTAATCGAAAACCCGACAAAACCAGTTCCACCAGCAGAAGATGATTGGAAAAAGTGGTCTAAAGAGCGTATTGAACAAGAGGTTGGCGAATTTAAAGTAACTGTACGTACTCAAGATAAAGTGTATGTACAAGACTTTGTTCAGTATTATTGGAGAGATTTACAAGATCCGGTTTATGCAGCAGTGCGTCCAGAACCAAAAGAATATTTTGCTGACTGGGTAAATAAAAATAAAGATTCATTTCTTGTAAGTTATAGCACTTACCCAACTAATGAAATTATAGCATTCAATGGTGTACCATATAGAGAATCAGAGTTGTTCCTAGATAAAATTGAAAATCCGACATCTCAATATATGAAAGATTTAAATGCGGTAATTCCGACACCACCAAAACAAGAAGGTCAATTTTTATTAGATTTGCATACGGAACATAAAGATTCAGTTACTTACACTAAAGGTAAAGCAGAAGTTACTACATTAAAAGCAATGCCTGAAGTATTAGCTAACAATAATGAATTTATGGTTGATATAAAATCAGCCTTTAGTGATGCACAATCAGTCACAGTTTCAAATAATGGTTTACAACTAAAACATGGTAACAACATTCTCGAATTAACGAATAATAGTGATGTAGCTATATTGAACGGCAGTAATATTAAACTACCAAGTAAAGTAACTACAGAAGATGGGGTTGTGAAAGCGCCTGTTTTAGCAGTTTCTAAAGCGCTAGGTTTGCATACAAGACAAATGACACCACAATATCCATATTCACTACGTGTTGAGATTGCTGACTATCCATTAGAAAAGGATGGTTGGTATTGGATAGATTAAAAAAGATATTACTAGTTTCTCTTGTTTTAATTTGTATGTTAGTAACATCAATACCTTTAACAGCTGCTGGGTACAATGGGTATCCAGCAGGTGCGTTAACTTCTTTAGATTCTGATATACGTATGGCTTCTCAAAGGCAATGGATGGATCACGACAATTATAGATCCTACAAGTATAGGATTGTTCATCCTGAATTCGATTATTCAGATTTTATGTATGAAGCAAACTGGATGGTAGAAGTAGATGGGAAGAGTTTAGATAAGAAAATTATGCTGATGCGACCACGTTCTGATGGTAGTCAAGGAAGAACTTTTATTCAAGATTCGGATTTGTCCTATTGGGGAAAAGTCCTAAATGGTAATACTTCATTTTTACAAAGAGAAGCATCAAATTATAAAGCTAATGTGATTAATGCTTATCGTCCTTCAGAACAATACTCTAGACTATACATTAAAGATGCAGCAAGATTAACTGGTGCAAAAGTTCAAGGTACAAGAGGATTGGACTATTACGATGCAGCTTTATTACAATATGGGGAAGTAATCATAGAAACGACTGAATTCCCTACGGCAACCAATGGACTTCCGGCAAAAGGAAAACCGAATACAGATATTACATTTAAAGTGAGTGGGAAAGAATTTTACCCTCATTCGACATATCGAACTAGACCAGAAATCAACTATAAGGTTACTTTAGATGGTGGAGTTATTAAAGAAGGGAAAACAGGAGCTTCCAGTTTTTCAGAATCCATAACGATTAATAAACCACCTGGAACATACCAAGTTGAATTAACGGTTTGGGATGTAGTAGAAAGAGCAACGAAAGTAAAGAAAACGATAGTAATTGGTGATGATGGGAGTGTTACTCCACCTGATGGGGGAGAAATTGAACCTCCACCACCCGTACCTGAACGATATGAATATGAGTTAGATGTAGAAGTTTATCGTTTAGATGGTCGTACAGTTGAAAAAGGAACAAACACAGCAACGGACGTTTATGTAGAACGAGCCGATTTTTCTGATTCTCGGGAACAAGCAAAACAAGAGTTTCAGAGTTACATTGAAGAAGTAAATAATATGAAGTCAGATGCTGAATCTAAAAAGTCAGAGTATGAAAGTGAGAAATCTTCAGCTGAAAGTGAGAAATCTTCAGCACAAAGCGATCTTTCATCCTGCCTAGCAACACCACCGGATAAAGAAGGAAATACACCTGATTGTTCGGGTTATGAATCAGCTATAGCAAGTGCTGAACAAAAAATACATGAAATGACGAATAAGATTAATCAAGCTAATCAAATGATTGCTCTTTATGAACAATCGATTCGTAAAGCAGAAGCCGAATTGGCTTATATTCAAAGTGAAGAAGCCAAGTATTCCGTTGTAAATCCAACGGTTTTTTTAGATTACAATGATTCTCTAGTGAGTCAAACAACGGTTTCACTTAGCGAAGGTGAAGGCCCAAAACGTTATACAATGCCAAGTTGGACATTGAATGGTGATGGAACAATTATGGCGCAAATCAATGAAGATGGAAAATACCAAGAATTTTATTATGATCCGTTAGAATCAAGAAGTGAAGTGTCACTTGGCTATAATACAAGAGTAGGTCACGATTTATATCCAAGTTCATCATCGAATAACTGGAAAGATACTCCGATATATATCAGCTCGAAAGAAACAGCAGCGTGTCCTCCAACTGGACAATATTTTGCTCCTTCAGAAGTCGAAGGGATTGTTCGAACTGTGAATGAGGATGGAAATACAAGAGTCTTAAAGGAAAAAGTTCGTAGTGAATTTACAAAGTTACCAAAAGAAGAAATAAGGGCAGGATTTGGATTTGAATATCAATTAACCACTCAATATATCAACTATGATAATGAACCTGAACCTGCTCAAGAGACAGGAACAAAAACCGTTGAATCTTATTTTCCTACTCTAGGTAATTTTTTACCTTATAGTAAAGATCCTGCGATAGATAAATATATCAATGATAGTCCTCAATATAAGGTTGAAGGGTACAACGTTGGTATGGAGACAAACCAAAGTCCTTCTCCACGTTCAGAAACTAGAACCTGGTTACTACCACCTGTTGCGGTAGAGGAATACTCCGGCAACCTATTTGCAGTACGAAACAATGATTACAAAACGCATCCAGAACGAAATCCGCATGACAAGATTTTATTGCAGGATGAAGAAGGGAATGAACTAACAAGATGGTATGTTGATCTTCTTCAACCGGATGGAATTTACGAATTTAAAGTTCGTACTTATGGTGCTGGTGTAAATCAATTAAACACTTGTCAAACAGGTAAAGTAATGGTCAAAGGAACGATCATTGGTGATGAAAACGGCGATGATGATTTTGTGAAAAGATCCGTCTCACCTAATAATCCTTTCCCAGGAGGAATTGGTTGGAACTGGTCTGGACAAGACTTTAGATTAACAGCTTTAACGGATTGGTATCGAAATTGGTATGATCACCCTGATAAGCTGCCAGCTAGTCAATATGATAGTATGTATTTCCTAACACCTGAAAAAATAAAAGAGGTTCGAGCTTTTAATGAAGGTATGAATCACGAATATATCTTAGGAAAGTCATTGTTTGACTCTGTTCATATTCCGACAAGTGACAAATAAAGTTGTATAGCAAGAAAGAGGATATATTATTCTCTTTCTTTTTTTCTACCATTTTGGTCAGATTTTTCAAAAAAGAAGGTGATGTAAATGTCTAATTCAGTCATGTCAGCATGGATTATTCTAACGTTTCTTTTCTTTGTAGGTTTTACGGTTTCATATCAATATATAGCAATGGCAGATAGTGATAATGAAACAAGTTCTACAAATACTGCAAGGAACTCCATGAATGTGGCTATCAATTGGGGTAATGCCAGGGTAAATGAGGAAGTTACGATAAATGAAGAGATTGCAAGAGAAGCCGTTGTTCGTCAGTATGCCGATACGGCTTCTTTTCATGATGGTAATAAATATTTAAACATTTATGAAGTATCTAGCAAGCCTGCTATGTTAGCCGTTGATTCTTATGGTTCTGTAGACACGCCTTTCATGAATATGACGAATAATTTTAAAGGTGAAAATAATGATACAAACACGATTACTCGTAGTCGAGAAATCGTTATTTACGAAGCAAAGGATCTAAAAAAAGAATAGGAGTTGGATAATGTGAAGAAAAAGCTATGGAAAAAAAGAGTGATGGCGCTTTTAACGGTTGCTTCTTTGCTTGTAGTCATGCTTTTTTACATGAATACATCTATACAAGCGAAAGTGAATGTACAAGAAATAGTGGTAACTAAAGAAGAAATACCGCCAAGAACGGAAATAAAGATATGCTGACAACCATTTCTGTACCAAATCAAGGTATACCAACGAATACGATTCGAGACAAAGAAGATATGATTGGTAAATGGACAGTCTCCGGTTTTGGTATTCCGAAGAATAGTTTCATCTACACAGATAAAATTGTAGATAAATCCGAGCTTCCGGATGCTGGTATTTTAGATTTAAAAGAAGGTGAAGTTGCTTTTCCTTTGTTAGTGGATCTTGAAACTTCATTAGGAAATAGTATTATTCCTGACACAAAAGTAGATTTATATTTTCGTAATGTCGTGAATGAAGGAGATAATGATAAGGCTATTTACGGAAAAATAGCTTCACAAGTTCGTGTTGTTGCGGTTAAGGATGCAGAAGCTTCTAACGTGTTCGATGCTGAAGGAAATGCAACTGATCCAGAAGTACAAGGAGCTGTTGATTCATCTGATAAGAACCTAGCTAAGATTTATATTTTTGCCATTCCTGAAAGCATGAGTGATTTAATTGGTAAAGCTAAATTGTTAGGTGAGATTGTACCAATTGCTACAGATGATGCGTATGATATGGATTCGAAAGCAACTAGTGAACCAAATGAAGTTGTTCAATATATTGAAAAGGCTTCGTTATCATCTGACGTTCAAGTAGCAAGTAATACAAAGAAAGAGAATGAATGAGTCAATAAGAATTAACAAAGGTTCTGTTGAGGTGAAATGATGTTGGAGTGGTTAAGGAATACTATAAGTATAGATATTTTTGTTACATTATTTACATTTATAAGTATATATTCACTTTATCTTATGGTTCAGTTTTTTAGACGGAAGAGGATACAGTTTATATTTTTTACAAAAGGAAGCTTAGTAGATTTTGACGTATTTCGATGGTTAGATGTAATTGTTTACGTAGGTTTGTTAATAGGATTAGTGTTAATAGGTGATAAGTTACCACAAAGCTATGTTGACGTAGTGAGGGATTTTGATATTAATAGTAGGTTACCGTTGTACCTTTTATTTGGACTATTAAGTTTAAGGGCTAATGTAATTTTATTTGAAAAGATTATTGATACATGGACGGACTGGAAGCATAAAAGAATGGAAGGAAAGGGAATGGAGTAAAGCAATTATGTCGGTATACGTAGAGAATACGTATTAAATAATGAATTTAGATTAGAAATAGGAGGAACAACAATGACGGAAATTATTAGTTTTTACTCGGTGGCAGCTTCACAAGGGAAGCGTACACTATCACTTGCTCTAGCTGAATTATTAGCTGAACAAAATCACAAAGTGTTATATGTTGAATTGGATTATAAAATGCCAGCTGTAGCCATTGCAACACGCATTTCTGATTCCCAACGAAATAGCAGTGAGTACTTTAACCGAGTTGTATTAAATCGAAATTTTGATCCAACTGCTTTTGTGTTGAAAAAAGAACATCTATTAAAAACGGAAGAAAAAGATTTATGGAAGTCATTTAATAAATTACCTAAAGAGTTGGATTATTTGCTTTTCCCTTTAGATTATGGTGAAAAAAGTTTCCCTAAAATCCTGACCAATGAAGAAACGGCTGAAAAAGATGCGCATGAATTTATTGAACAATTGATTTATGCATTGAAAAATACATCTTATCAAGCCGTTATTTTAAATTTACCAACGGATTTAAGTAACATTTTTGGGTATGAAATGTTGGCTCAATCTGATCATGTTATTGAAGTGATTACACCTAGTAGTACGCAATTATTCGCCCGAAAAAAGACGGTGAAATTCTTATCCACTCTATCACCACAAATCGAAGATAAGTGGTTGACAGTATTGAACATGATTAGTGAAGAAGTCGATGAAATGGAATATCAAAAGTTATTTGGAGAAGAAGAAATGATTCAAATTCCTTTTGATCCTGGTCGACAAAAGGAAGAACTAGCGATACAACTAAGTTCTCCTTTTATTAAAGAGAAGATGGAAACAGTCGCCTTACATTTGAAGTTTGCTATTACTCCAACAGTGCCTAAACGTCGATTCTTTACGAAAGGTGTGTAATACATGAATACGGTTTGTTATCCAGGATTAATTGAGCGTACAGATAACGTTATTCAGTTAGATAGATTACTCTATCAAAAAGAAAAAGAAAAACATAAGAAGAAACAAAAGAACATTCAATCATCTGGTCAGTTTAATGAAGTAACGGATCATATAAAAACATTGTTAAGAAGTTCTGATAAATATAGAGGACTTATGCAAGATGCCTTTGGAAATCTAGAGAAAAAAGAACAATTAAAGCAAATCATCTATAGTCATATCTCAAGTAAAAGCTTTTTAGATCGTTTTTCTTCTTTTTTCGCTCAATTTGAATTAGATGAAGCGACAGAATACCTTTTAGAGCGAATAGTAGGATTAGATGTTTTGCAACCATTAGTTGAAGTAGATACCATTACAGATATTGTAATATGTGATTGGGACGATATTCGAGTAGATGATATTTATAAAGGGGCATATAAAACGAATTTATCCTTTCGAAGTAAAGAAGATTACGAAGAACTTTGTTACAAATTTGCGTTCGGTTCTAATAAATCGTTTTCTGTGTCTAAGCCGAGTGTACATGCTATATTCCCACAATTGCGTGTAAGTATTGTTGGCCAAGATATTTCACCTAAGATTAGTACATCGATTCGGATTATCTCTAAAGAGCTTCGCTTAACCGAAAAGCTTATTAAGGAAACTGGTTATGCATCAAAAATAGCAATGGACTTTTTAGAAGCCATTTTTCCTTGTGTAAGCACCATGATTACAGGCGCTGTAGGTACAGGAAAAACAGAGCTTTTCCGGTATTTAGTGAAAACCATATCAGATCATGCCTTTCCTATCATGGTGGAAGATACACCGGAAACCTATTTAGACGAGTTATACCCGGAAAAAGGAATTCGAATGTGGAAAAACAGAGAGAAAATTGACGATGAAAAAGAAGAGTTTGGCTATCTTTTTCATGTGCGTAATGCTATGCGCCATAATCCAATCTATCTGTTTATTCAGGAATCAAGGGGCAAGGAATTTTATGAAATTCTAAAAGGAGCTAATACTGGAACTATTGTTTCTACAACGCTGCACTCCAATGATGCCATTGATGCGGCTGACCGTTCTATTGCATTCTGTCAAGAAATGCAACATCATTCAGCTGAATTTTATGGGAAACAAATTGCTAAATCGTTTAAAGTCGTTACACATGTCAAGCGTTTTAATGGTGTTAGGAAGATCAATCAAGTAGTCGAATATTTAGGTTATGAAAATAACGAAGTAAAAGCGAATATTCTTATTGAATATGATCCAATACAAAGAAAACACGTTGTGAAAAATAGAATGTCCGTTGCTTTGTGGAAACAGCTAAATGAAGTATATCCCGATTTAACTCATTTAAAAGAGTTAGCACCAAATATATAAGGAAGTGATGGATATGTTTTGGATTGGGTTAATTGTGATAGGTTTCTTCATCTATTTTGCCTTTATGCAAGTAAGTAGGCTGTCTTTTAGAAGAAGAGGAAAACAACTTTCAGAATATCTAAAAGCCGATATAGAGAAAGAAGGAAAGGTACAAAATAGAATCAAAGAATGGTTAGAGAAAAAAGGATTGATGGATTATTTAAGCCCATCTCATCTTATGTATGAAGCAGAAAAATGTGGGGTTATCATTACTAAACAATCGTATATATCTTCCTTTATCGTAGGTACTGCTGTAGGGCTGGTGATGGTTATTATTTACTTTCAACCAGTTCTTTTTCTTTTACTTCCACTTTCACCGTTAGGTGGCGTTTTGGCAGTGAATTTAAGAGTTTATAAGATTAAGAAGGAATACAAGCAAGCTATGGATGCCAAATTAACTTTCTATATGTCTTTTTTAGCTTCTTCTTTAAGCACCTATCATAACTTAAAGGATGCGTTATATTCGATCCTATCTTCTTTAGAAGAACCTATAAAAAAGGATATAGAGGAAGCCTATTTGCAGTCGCAAGATGGGAAAAGTGTAAAAGAGTCATTTGAACACATTGTGCAAAAATATCCGCATCAGTTTGTAAAACTGTATCATGATCAATTGCATGTCATTGTATCAACTGGATCAACTGATATGAGTTCTTTACGTGATATAGCCTTTGATATGAAGAAAAGAGAAACATATAGAAGAAAACTATTAACGCAACATCGTGAGAAATTAAAGGTATGGAAGACTTTTGCTTTCTTCTGTTTGTCTATACCATTCTTATTTATTTTTGTATCGATGGATAATTATTTGCTTGTTATGAATCACATGGCAGCCAGTGTAGTGTTTGCCCTTTCTTTTACATTTATAGGGTTAACTTATTGGAAATTAGAACAATTAGAAGCCTATGATCCAACAAATGATACAGAAGCCTATTTCTAGAAAGGAGGGTTTTATGTGAATGTATTTCTGTTACCTATCGTTCAAGGTATCTTCTTACTTTCTATTATCGTATTAGCTTATCGAACGGTCATGATTGTTTTGGATACAAAAGCAACCAATAAATTTGTATTGAAACAATATCTTACTAGTTCTGAAAAGGAATCAAAAGATAAGGTTGGAAGAATCACTTTATTAGAACGAGTAACATCCATTAAAAAGTATATAGAGTACACAGAAATGGAATTAAGAGAGAATAAGTCGGATCTGACAGTACAAGCTTTTATCATAAAACGTCTTATTATCTCAATTACTATGATGCTATTTGTATTAGCTGTTTATTGGATTAGTGACAACTCGTTTCTCTTATATTTAGTCCTACCTATTGGTGTTTTATGTTATATACTTCCTAAAAGACAATTAAAGGTTCAAAAGCAGCGTTATGATAAGCAATTACAGTTGGAAATACGGAAATATCTTTTAGGTTTTGCCGTATCACTAAGATCCTATACACCATTTGAAG
>NZ_JBALMO010000253.1:0-930 GCF_036963345.1 Bacillus sp. JJ722 | reverse complement strand
AACTAAAAAATCAATTGAACATGCTGGTAGTCATATCAAACCTTTAGTAGAAGACTTAATTGCTCAAATCGTATTATATCCTTCTAGTTCAAAACCTTACATGGACTTTGCGGATTCTATTCAACTACGAGAAGCCAAAGAGTTTGTCATGGTTTTAAACCAAATTATGAAGGTTGATGCGGATGCTGCTAAACGCCTTATAGAAGATCAAATAACGATTATGAAGGAGTTACAAGAAGAAACCTATATGGAATTATTGGAGACTCATCCGGACAAAGTGGAGCGTTATATTATGCCGATGATTTTCCCTCTAATCGCTATCATATTAACATTCATCTTTATTATGATAGCCGATGCATTTTCAACAATGATGTAAGTAAATCTCTATCCAAATGGTTAGAGGTTTTTTTNNATCTAGGAGGAAATTATTTATGAACACTATTTTTATGAAAGCAGCAACATCTATGGAGTTACAAAAACAAAAAATGGCTCAAAAGGTAATGAACTTTTTAAAAGAGGAAAAATCGGCTAGAGGTCTTTTAGAAGAAGGTTGGTTAATGTATGCTGCGATTGCTCTAGGGATTATCTTATTAATTATTGCGATGGATTTCCTGAAAAATGGTTACTCAACAATTGGACAATTCTTTTTAGATGGAGTAACAGGAAAAGTAACAGATACTCCGGGTTGGGGTACAAAATAATATAACGTTTGCTTGAAAGAGAACAGGAAAAAATCTTGTTCTCTTTTTTCCTTACAATAAGGGGGCTTTGAAATGAAATTTCATACTAAAACTTTTTTGTCAGGTATGTTTCTAGGATGGGTAATAACATGCATGGTATGGAAGACGTTTTACTAAATTTTATTAAAAGGTAGGGAATTTTAGATGATTAATCGAGTGGTTTTAGTTGGTCGCTTAACAAAAGATCCAG
>NZ_JBALMO010000252.1:0-2394 GCF_036963345.1 Bacillus sp. JJ722 | reverse complement strand
TTAATAGTGAAATAACTTTGCTCATTGGAACAGCATTGCCTTTAATCGCCTTATTAGTTCATTTAATAAAAAATAATCCAATAAAGTTATCAAAAGCCAAAAGTAAATACATGTCCTAACTATCAATGTACCCCAAAAGTTAGAGTGAAAATCTAATTTATGGGGTAGCATTATGGGTTTAGTTTAGTAGGTGTGATTGGATTTATGCAACTTCAAGTCATTCTTGCAATAATAGTAGGGATCGTTTCACTTTATTTTTTCATAAAACGACAATTATCTCTTTCTCACCCAGTGCTTGAAATTCGAGTGTTTCAATCTTCCACATATACCATTGCGACACTCTTATCTGTTTTAGTATATGGGTTAAAGATAGGGACTCAAATTTTATTAACATTTTATGTGCAAAATGTAAGAGATATTTTAGCTTTTGATACAGGGCTTGTTTTATTGCCGGGGGCTTTATTATTGGGTTTCATGTCACCTGTTACGGGAAAGATATTTGATAAAGTAGGTGGTAAAGGACTTTCGGTTTACTAACTTTTATAAACATGAACACGACGCTTTGGTTGCTTGCAGTTTTGTTTGTATTCATATTACTAGGTGTTTCTATGGTAATGATGCCTCTAACAACAGCGGGCATGAATGCATTACCAGATAGTTTAATTGCGCATGGTACAGATGTAAATAGTACACTTAGGATGGTCGGGGGAGCTATTATAACAGCACTATTTGTTACGGTAATGAGTAGTGTAATGATACTTAAAGCAGATGAGATATTAGCAATGTCTATGTTGGCTGGGATACGAGTAGCATTTGGTTTGGCATTAGTTCTAGGTGTGTTAGGATTAGTTCTATCTTTCTTTTTAAAGGGAAATAATAGAGTGTAGAATTACAAAATACGCAAGTGATTTAAATCGCCGAAGAATATATGTATGACTAATAATAGTCGCATACAAAAGAAATCAAACAGCCTGTTTTCGGTATGATACCGTCAACGGGCTGTTTTGCAAACCTTAACTCATAGTTTTCTAGAAGGCAATGTACAAAAAAATCTACATTATTACTAAAAGTGGAAAGATATTTGCATTGATTATAATCATGAGGCTGTCCGAAAAGTGATTTTAAATCACTTTTCGAACTCCCTTTTACGTTTGTTAGCCCTCCGAAATAGGTTGCGTGAAATAGATAAACTTGCTGATTATATTAGAATACCTATATTGGCACATTCGGTCTAGATGAAACCCATGTATCTTTTTAAAAATCTAAAGAATGACTTTTCCATCAGTCAAACAAAGATCGTAAAAAAGATGTATTACACAACCTCGCTGATTTGTTCTATACTGAGTTTGGAATACATCTATTAGCTAAGTAAAAATCCATTTTATTTTTTTATTGGCTGTATTTTCAGATATGTGCCGCAGCGCCACAACCACTCTAATGGGCCAAAGTAGAAAAATTTCAGCCATATATTAGAAAGAAGAATTTGTACAATAAACACAACTACACAAATTAATAAAGCTTCAGTAGCATGTACCGTGTTGTTAGCAACAATTCCTTTTATAATCGTAATACCAATTATTGTTTGCATAAAATAGTTTGTGAAAGCCATTCTTCCATATGATTGCAGGGGAGAAAGTAGTTTGACCCCAAAATTTGTTCGAAGTAATAAAATCAGTCCTAAAACGTACATCATTCCTGGTACAATTGCTAGTTGGAATGTAACGGCATGTAAGAAGTTTTCACTTGTAATTGTTAAGCTCCATATCCAAATACCAATTGAACAGATGAATAAAACGAAAAATACTTTTTTTATCGCTGGAACATACTTTTCTTTTTCAAATAGTCCAATTCTATATACAGCACAGCCTAATAACATATGACCTAGTGTTTTTGGCAACATAAGAATTTGAGCCATATTATTAATCATTGTGTCAATGTTTAATAAAGTGGTCGGTAAATTCCAATCATAAATACGTATTGATGCATGGAATACTGAATAAAAATCATAAAAGAATGAAAAGAATGAGCCAAATATGATAATCCATTTCAGCGGTAAGCGATAAAAGACAAGTAACAGTAATCCCATTACCGCATACGTCGAAAGGACATCTCCTCCCCACATTGATAAATGGATGATACCTGCTAATAAAAGCAGCAACATTCGGCGCATATATGTCCAAACTGATAAACCTTTGCTAGCTAAACGAGATAAAAATATGCTAGCACCGATTCCAAATAAAAATGCAAAAATAAAGTGAAACTTTCCTAGAGCAAACATTTCGATAATTCTGTACAGCCATTCGTCAACTTTTGAAATATTTAATACTTCTTGACCACCTTCAATAATAAAGCTTTGAATATTTACTAGAAAAATACCCATAATTGCAAGACCAC
>NZ_JBALMO010000251.1:0-7204 GCF_036963345.1 Bacillus sp. JJ722 | reverse complement strand
GTTAAAATGCATGTATTGATATTTTACTACATTTATTCAATGAGACATACTCAATAAATTATACTCTAATAAAATTATTACTTCCTTAATACAAAAAAGATGAACAAGCGTAACACTCGTTCATCTTTTTCTTTCTTGTATTATAAATTCTGCATCCCCATGAATCTGTGTTAATAAATTATGTTTCTATATTTCTAGCTTACTTCTTCTTGCAGCAATCACATTTAGAATATAGAACACTTACTTTTTCATCTTCAAAAGATTCAATTGTGTTTTCGCATGATTGACAAATAATAGTTCCCATATTTTAAACCCCTTTGTTTGAAATGTAATCGCTTTACTTTCTTAAATCCATAATAATATAACACATTTAAAAAATCAAGCCTAAATTGTATGTAACATTAAAAATACCACATATTAATATAGCACATATAACAAAAACAAACAGAATAGGTTATACCATTCCGTTTGCTTTACAGATAATTATTCATATTGTGATTGAAAGGGCACCTCTGGTAGTTCTTCTTTAAAAAAATCTGCTAAATCTATCGCTTGTTCTTTAGTAGAAATTTTAAACACAGCTTGCAAATAATCCAAATCCTCTAAATCCTTTTGTTCTAGGAGGGTTGAACGACTCGTCTGCATGCATATGACTAAAGGTTTTCCAAAAAACATGTTCGTATATACAATCCCAAAATCATAGCGAGTATCGTTTGTTGTAAATCCAATAAAACGTACTTTTGCATTCTCATACTCATCATAGAGCTTATCGAATAGTTCCATTAGAATTCCTCCTTTTCAAATATATAGGAATAATCATATCACCTTTTTACATTTTTTGTAAAGTATAATTTCTTATTTTTTGCACTTTTTTCAAATATTTACAAATGTTAAAATGAAAAGGATGATAACGGATTATCCAAAAGAAGAGAGGAAGGTTTTCAATGTCTAAGAACGTGAACGCCTATATTAAGTTAACTCCCGCTTCTACTCAACAAACTATAACTATTGATGAGGTAAAAAGTCTTTTGTCTTACTACAAAGAAATCACTGCAAAAACAGGTGAACAAGTTGATTGGAACTACAGCGATTATGCTTTTCCATATCAAATAAAAGAAACACTAGAAGGAAAAAATTGCTGGTTTTATCTCTCTTCAAATACAGAGCGATACAATGTCATTATAGTAGGCATTGATCAAGAACTAGTAAGAGAAGCCGCAAACGAACGAATACAAACCTATATCCAAGTTACACTTCCTGAGATTTCAACATTTGGCGATAAAACAAAAGCAAACGAACTTTGTAAATTCCTTTCTAAAAAACTTCAAGGTGAGCTACATTTATTTAATAAACGGGTTATCTATCACTACCCTAGAAAATAAGAAGAAAGCGGTTATCCATCGTAAGGATAGCCGCTTTCTTCCTATGTTTATATAAAAACAGAAAACTGTTGTAACAAGAAATGAAACACTCCATACGTAAGTAAACTAAGGATTGTAATAAAACTCGTTTTCATCTTGGAATGTAGAACAACTTGACTTATATAAACAGCGATTTGTAAAAAGACTAAAAACATAAATGCTTTATAAATAATCCTATCATGTTCGGAAAGCCACTCAGCTAATGTATAACCACTCCATACAATCCATTGAATAAGAAATACAAAATAGCTCTTCAACTTCCTCATCTCCACTCTTAACAACATCTAATATTTGCTTTCTAATTATTACAGAAATAACAAAGACATTTAGGTTGTACTCAAACAAATTATATGCGGAGAATGAATGATTATAACTTGTACTAGTAGGATTCCTTTCACACAAGAAAACGCTCAAATGTGTAGGCTACAGCAAGGTATCTTGTTTTTACATAGCAAAAAAGAGCTTTGTGTGGTCAAGGCCATACAAAGCTCTCTTTAAAGGTTTAATAATAGGCTTATTATTACCGTATTATTTTACAATGTGGATTGGATTTCCTAATGCAACTTCTGCTGCTTCCATTGTGATTTCACCTAATGTTGGGTGAGCATGAATTGTCATAGCAATATCTTCAGCAGTCATACCAGCTTCAATTGCTAATCCTAATTCAGAAATCATATCAGAAGCTCCAGGTCCTGCGATTTGAGCACCAATTACAAGACCATCTTGTTTTCTTGTAATAATTTTCATAAATCCTTCTGCAGAATTTAGTGAAAGTGCACGTCCATTAGCAGCGAACGGGAATTTAGCAGCAATGATATCCAAACCTTCATCTTTAGCTTCTTTTTCAGAGTAACCTACTGAAGCAAGTTCTGGTTCAGAGAATACAACTGCTGGAATTCCTAAATAATCAATTTCAGATGCATGTCCAGCAATTACCTCAGCCGCGATTTTTCCTTCATAAGAAGCTTTATGAGCAAGTTGAGGACCAGAAACTATATCTCCAATTGCAAAAATATTACTTACACTTGTTCTACATTGTTTATCAGTTTCTACTAATCCTCGATCAGTTAGTTTTACTCCGATTTCTTCTAAACCAATTTCACGAGTGTTTGGTTTTCTGCCAACCGTAACTAATACATAATCAGCTTCAATCTTTTCTTCTTGACCTTTTGCTTCATAAGTAACAATTACTTTATCTTCTAATTCTTCAACACCTTTAGCTAAAGCATTAGTTACAATTGTAGCACCTTTACTAGTCAAGTTACGTTTAACAAGCGTTGTCATTTGTTTTTCAAAACCTGGGATGATTTCAGGGCCACCCTCAAGGATCGTAATTTTAGTACCAAAGTTAGCATACGCTCCACCTAATTCTGTACCAATAACACCACCACCGATTACAACAATCGATTTTGGTAGTTCTGTTAAATTAAGTGCTCCAGTTGAGTCAATTACACGTTTACTATATTTAAATCCTGGAATCTCGATAGGAGTTGAACCAGTAGCAATAATTGCATTCTTAAATGTATAAGTTTGTGCCGACTTTTCATCCATAACACGTACACTGTTTTCATCAACGAAATATGCTTCACCGTAAACAGTTTCAATTTTATTACCTTTTAATAAAGAGCTTACTCCACCTGTTAATTTTTTAACAACAGAGTTTTTGAAATCTTGCACTTTAGAAAAATCAACTGTTACATTTTCAGCTGAAATACCCATATCTGCTGAATGTTTTGCATGGTCATAACGGTGACCAGCTGAAATTAATGCTTTTGATGGAATACAACCAACGTTTAAACATACGCCACCAACCGTACCTTTTTCAACTACTGTTACTTTTTGTCCAAGCTGTGCTGCACGAATTGCCGCTACATAGCCCCCTGGGCCTGCTCCAATGACAAGAGTATCTGTTTCAATTGGGAAATCTCCTACTACCATCTTTTTACGCCTCCATTAATAGTAATTCTGGATCGTTCAATAAACGTTTAATGTGGTTTAAAGCATTTTGAGCTGACGCTCCATCAATAATGCGGTGATCGAAGCTTAGTGAAAGTGCTAATACTGGCGCAGCTACGATTTCACCATCGCGTACGATTGCTTTTTCTGCAATTCTACCGATTCCAAGAATTGCAACTTCAGGATGATTAATAACCGGTGTAAACCATTGTCCACCCGCGCTACCGATGTTTGTAATTGTGCAAGATGCACCTTTCATTTCATTCGGAGCTAATTTGCCATCACGAGCTTTTCCAGCTAATTCATTAATTTCATTTGAAATAGAGAATACAGATTTACGATCAGCATTTTTCACAACTGGTACTAATAGACCTTTCTCAGTGTCAGCTGCAATACCAATGTTGTAATAATGCTTGTGAATAATCTCACTGTTTGCATCATCTACAGAAGTATTTAGAATTGGATATTCACGTAACGCGCTCGTTAATGCTTTAACAACATAAGGTAAGAAAGTAAGTTTAATACCTTTTGCAGCCGCAACATCTTTGAATTTCTTACGATGAGCTACTAATTTAGTAACATCGATCTCATCCATTAATGTAACATGCGGAGCTGTACTCTTAGAGTTTACCATAGCTTTAGCGATAGCCTTACGAATTCCGCTCATTTTTTCGCGACTTTCTGGGAATTCACCTTCAAGAACAACAGGTGCTACTGCCTGCTTAGTTTGCTCTTCTTTTGCTTCAGCAGCTTTATCTGCTACTTGAGTAGTTGTTTCTGCTGTTTCAGCTACTACGCTAGCGCCACCATTTAAGAATGCATCTACATCTTGCTTAAGTACGCGGCCATTATCCCCAGTTCCTGTTACAAGTGCAATATTTACGGCTTTTTCACGAGCATACTTTCTTACAGAAGGCATAGCAATTACACGTTTTGTAGATGTTTCTGCTTGTCCAGCTTCTTCTTTCACTTCTTCAACTGCCGCTTCCGGTTGAGCTGTTTCTTCTGCATGCTCATCACCTTTAAATGAAAGATGTTCATATCCTGGAGCGTCAAAAGTTACTAATACATCTCCAACGACTGCAACTGTTCCTTCTGCTACTAATACTTCTTCAACCGTTCCAGCAACTGGAGAAGGAATTTCTACTACTGCTTTATCGTTTTGTACTTCACAAAGTACATCATCTTCTTCTACCTTATCACCAGGTTTAATAAACCACTTTACGATTTCACCTTCGTGAATACCTTCACCAATGTCTGGTAATTTAAATTTAAAAGACATCTAAATCGTCCTCCTATTAATCAGTTGAACCTTCATCCACTGAGAAGGTTCAACTTAATGTACTATTATCTATTTGCTGTGTTTATAAACTCAATTATCAAAGAAATACTTATAATTAGAAGTTTAATACTTTATTTGCTGTTTCAATAATATCTTTATGGTTTGGTAACCAAACTGTTTCAGCTTGTGAGAATGGGAAAACAGTATCTGCAGCTGCAACACGTAATACTGGAGCTTCTAAGCTTAAAATAGCACGGTCATTAATTTCAGCTACAACGTTAGCTGCAATACCAGCTGATTTTTGAGCTTCTTGTACAACTACAGCACGTCCAGTTTTTTCAACTGAAGCGATAATTGTTTCAATATCAAGCGGGCTTACAGTACGTAAATCGATTACCTCTGCTGACTTACCTGCTTTTTCTAATTCTTCAGCTGCTTTTAAACATTCATGTACCATTGCACCATAAGCAATAAGTGTTACATCCGTACCTTCACGTTTCACATCCGCTTTACCTAGAGGAATAGTGTATTCACCTTCTGGAACTTCTTGACGGAATGAACGATATAATTTCATATGCTCAAGGAAAATTACTGGATCGTTATCACGAATAGATGAGATTAATAATCCTTTTGCATCGTATGGAGTTGAAGGAATAACAACCTTCACACCAGGTTGTTGAGCCATCAAGCCCTCTAAACTATCTGCGTGCATTTCAGGTGTATGAACACCACCACCGAATGGAGAACGAATTGTTACTGGAGAATGATATCTTCCGCCTGAACGATAACGCATACGAGCCATTTGACCACTAATGCTATCAATTACTTCAAATACGAAGCCGAAGAATTGGATTTCTGGAACTGGACGGAAACCTTGTAAACCAAATCCGATTGCTAAACCACCAATACCTGATTCTGCTAATGGAGTATCGAATACACGATCTTCACCGAATTCTGCTTGTAATCCTTCAGTAGCACGGAATACTCCACCGTTTTTACCAACATCTTCACCAAATACAAGGATTTTTTCATCATTTTTCATTTCAACGCGAAGTGCGTCTGTAATTGCTTGAATCATTGTCATTTGAGCCATTGTTTACTTCGACTCCTTTTCTTTGTAGATTTCGTACTGTTCTTGTAAGTTTGATGGCATTTCTTCATACATAATGCTCATTAAATCTGTAACTTTTTGTTTTGGAGTTGCATCTGCTTGTTTGATTGCTTCTTTAATTTCTTCTTTCGCTCTTTCAATAACAGCTGTTTCGTCTGCTTCGCTCCACAGACCTTTTGCTTCAAGATATTTACGGAAACGAACTAATGGATCTTTCTTTTCCCATTCACTATCTGTTTCACTTGTACGGTAACGAGTTGGGTCATCACCAGCCATTGTATGTGGACCATAGCGGTAAGTTAATGTTTCAATTAATGTTGGACCTTCACCTTTAATCGCACGCTCACGAGCGTCACGAACTGCTGCGTATACAGCTAATACGTCCATACCATCTACTTGTACACCAGGAATTCCTGCTGCTGCCGCTTTCTGAGCAATTGTTCTTGCTGCAGATTGTTTTTCTACTGGAGTAGAAATAGCATAACGATTGTTTTGTACTACGAAGATTGCTGGAGCTTTAAATGCACCTGCAAAGTTAATACCTTCATAGAAATCTCCTTGAGAAGCCCCGCCATCACCTGTGTATGTAATAGCAACTGACTGTGCACCATTTTTCTTCATTCCAAGTGCTACACCAGCACATTGAATGTATTGAGCACCAATAATGATTTGTGGAGAAATTACATTTACTCCTTCAGGAATTCTGTTTCCTAAGTAATGTCCACGAGAGAATAAAAATGCTTGGTATAATGGTAAACCATGCCAAACGATTTGAGGAACATCACGATATCCAGGTAAGATGAAATCTTCCTTTTCTAATGCAAATTGTGAACCAAGTTGTGAAGCTTCTTGTCCAGCAGTTGGAGCATAGAATCCAAGACGACCTTGACGGTTTAATGAAATTGATCGTTGATCCAATACGCGAGTATATACCATTCTTGTCATTAACTCTTTTAATTGCTCATCTGTAAGATCTGGCATTAAATCTTTGTTAACAACTTCTCCCTCTTCGTTCAAAATTTGAATCGTTTGAAATTGTGCTTCAATCGCGTCGAATTGTTTGTTTACATCCAATAAAGCTTTTGCTTTTTTCGCAGCCATTCTGCCACCAATCCTTTCTTCTATTTAAAAAGGTAATAATTTTTATATATCCTATTTTGGAAATGAGAAAACACATAAATTCTCCAAAAAAAGTCAATGTCAAGTAATACCAACTACTTATCCATTCATCATTTTTTTGGTTAATTACCGATTATATTTTATACTGTATTAGTAAAAAAAACAATAACAATGTAACAATGCTGTTTTCTAGTTCAAAGTTTACATCACATACAATTAGCTCGTCAACACATATGATTCTCTTTTATTTTTTTATTTCACAAAGTCAGGAAATTTATTTATTAAATATAATTTATTGAATCTGTTATATAATAT
>NZ_JBALMO010000250.1:6266-6716 GCF_036963345.1 Bacillus sp. JJ722 | reverse complement strand
TGTATAATTGAAAGTATAGATTTAATCCTTTATATGTAATTTTTTTAAAAACAGATTTCTTACGTTCGATATTATCAAACCAATTAGATTTAATTTTGACAGATTTAACAGTATAATTTAAAGACATATCCGATTACACACTCCTAGATTCTAATTTAATTTGTAGATGATTATTTAATTGAATAGATGTAAAAGTTAAATATAAAAGTAGAAGGATAATTAATGAAGAGATTGTCAAAACGAAAATATAAGTTTTGGTTTTGATAATATATTATTTTTATTTATTAAACTACTTATTAAATATATTAATTACATCCCCTTTTTCGTAAAAATATCAAAATATCACCCTCTAAAAATAGTACCCTTTTTGAAAAATATCACGAGGATATTTTCACTATATAACCCATAAACCCTTTATTTCATTAAGTTTATAGTACTTTTTTTAAAAAA
>NZ_JBALMO010000250.1:0-6245 GCF_036963345.1 Bacillus sp. JJ722 | reverse complement strand
TATATATCCCCTTTCAAGGAAAAATATCACAGTATTTGTAATTTATATTATTACCCTTTTAGTGAAAAATCAAACATTTCGCACAAATACACTACCCTTTTAGTAATTAATCACATCTACCTTAAAAATGTATTGTTTTATATAGGTTTTATCTATCGGAATAAATTTAAAATATCACATTTTATACACACTTATACGAATCTAATGCATTTTGTAGCTCATCACTCTTTTTAAATAGTGTAAAAATATTATCTGTGCTTGGATTTTTTGCAATAGTGATAAATTCTATATTTTTCTCTTTTGTTAAGTATGTAAATAGTTTTCGATTGTAACAGAAAAAGTAATCTTTATTATTCATTATTAGTTTCCTCCTGATTGACACTAAAAAAGGCAGAGTAATCAAATTAACAGAAACTCTACCAATTTTACCATCATATGTATTTTATATATAACATTTAGTTTTTAAGCTTCTTTGTATGTATAAGAAATATAGTTCTTTGCTGTATAGGCTAATGAGATAAGTTTATCTAGTGGAGGTAACTTTTTAACCCCGATTTTATGACCTTCTCGCACACATCCCTTTACATGATTAAATTGCTGTTGTGGTAATTCAATTTTCCAATCTAAGTAATTATTCAACAAATCCAATTTTATATCTGTTTCAAGCTTTCCTTCTTCATTGATAGATATAGGACTGTTGAGTTTAAAGTAATCTATAATTTTATAAAAATATTTACTATCTTTTTGGTCTAGTAGTCGAATTAATTCTTCAAATCCCAATTCTTTTAACCAATTTGTATGTATGGATTTAAAATATGAGTTGGTCGTATAGTGACCTTTAAATGATGAATCTATTGCTAATAAGATGGATTTACCTTCTGTAGTTTTTGGTAGTGGGATATTATAGACGTTCATTATCGTCATTAACGTGGAGAACGGATACTTCTTACAGTAATCCGAACGTGTTAAGCCTTTTATGTGGTTATAGTTTATGGAGACTTTATTTGAGCGATCAGTCAAGTGATTATCAAATGTTCTTACATTTTTAGTAAATGCCATATCGACACCAATAAATATATTACCTGTCTTTTCATGTTTGTAGAAGTCGTGGAAGTCATAGAAGTAATTTATATCCCATTTACCGCCTGTGATGTGTTGTAGTAAGTTACAAGAGATTAAAGAATCTAAATCATTCCCTAAAGCTAAGTCGCTTACAACGTCTGTTTTAGTAATCCAATCAAGATTAGCGTTGTTAAATTTGTTCATAATATATAGAAGAAATGGAAATCCTCCTACATGCTTACTTTGAGCGGACAGTGCTTTAAATTATGTTTAATTTCGGTTATACCGATTTTAGAGTTGTACTTAACAACTTTCAAAATAAAAAACAGTTAAACTAAGCCCTGTCATCATACCTAGGTGCTTAACTTAACTGTGTCTGAAAATAGAAGGATGTAGTACTGTCGAGTTTCTTATGTTCCTTCATTTTTCACCTACTCTTTCTGATTATGTTTTGATTTGGTATTCATCAATAAATTTTTGATACATTTGCACATGGGATTCTATTAAATCGAGATTCCCTAATTCGTATTTGGAAATAGCACTATTGCTAATACCAATGTATTTTGCTATGTCTATTTGTTTAATTCGTTTTGTTCTTCGTTTTATAAGATATTCATTTCTTCTGTTCATCTCCTTTGTGTTCATTTCTATTTCCTCCCCTTAGTCCTTTAGAATAAATAAAAGAGAGGACACGTTTTTTATATCCGAGTCCCCTAATGTTTTAGTATGTAATGTTACGGTGTTACAATTTCAAAACTTGCTGCTGCTTTATCGTTTAGTAAGTTTACACCTACTTGTGTTTCTAAGAATACAGATTGTTTTGATCCACTCACTGCTTCTACTTGTGCATGATATGGAATTAATACTGGCATTTCTAGGTAGTCAGGATTCACAATAAACATTTTGTTATTTCCTAATTCCTCACATAGTACGAAACGTACTGTTCCGAAGGTAGTAATATACTCTTCTGCATCAAATCCTAAGAATTTATCACGAGCAAAGAATTCAACTACACCTGTTTTATTAATAGTTTGTTTCATTCGTGCTGGCAAGAAACAGATAAGATTATCAGATACGCCTGCATCATAAAGTTTTCCTACCATTTCTTCAAATTTATCTCCTGTTAACTCACCTGTAACCTTATGGTCAGCATGAATTTGAGTAATAACACCATCAGTTGTATATGTTTTAGTTGTAGCATCATAACCTTGAACACCATGTAAAAGTTTATTTTCAATTCTACGTTTTATAGCTTTAGATTTCTTATCAACTTCATGTGCTAACAAGTCAGAAATACCTTTTGCAGTTGAATATTGTGCTGTGTTAGTTACTACAGCAGTATTAGCAAATAGTTCAAGATAGTTAGAACGTGGAGCTAAATCATCCTTTTTAAACTCTGGTGCATTTCCACCTTCAGCAAGTGTAACTGCACTATCTGCAATTTCTTCTGTAATCCAGTGTACTTGTGGTGCTGTAGCTTTTACCGTTTTAGATAGCATGAAAGTTGTAAAAGTATTATTCTTTTTGTTTACCTCTACTAATACATCTTTCAAATCATAATTTTGTCCTACAGCAAAGTCTTTACTTGTAAAAATACTCATATAAATTTTCTCCTTTAGTGTTGGTCACTACCCAATATTTTTTATAATAAAAAAGCCACTAACAGATTAATTTAATCCAAATAGTGACTTAATCATTCCCTTTGTATTACCATTTTCTTTAGCTTGATTGTATGTATCCTCTTTGAGGTGATCTTGAGGGATATAACCAGTGGAAGCTTTTACTTCATTGAGTAATAATTGAAACTTTTTAATTTGTGAGGTTAATTCATCTGTAGTAGTTGCATTAAAGAAATCTGCAAATTTATCCAATTGTGCATCCTTTAATTCTAAATTCTTTTCCTTTTGCCATAGTTCATTTTCTCGTTGTGTGATGGCTATTTCTGATTCTGTAGGTTCGACAGGTAGCTTACCCTTAACCTCTTCTAATTCAGCCACTACAGCGTCATATTGAGCCTTATCTACTGTTTCCACTTGTGTTTGCTCTTGTTGTTCGTTCGTTTGATTACTTTCCATAACAATACCTCCTGAGTAATATTTTCACAATTTGATAGTTTGGTATACCCTATCCTTTAAAACGTCTATATCACAACGCTAGACATCTTATAATTGACGTTAGAGCCTTCTATTGTACTTGTTTAATCGTTGATATTTGGTGCTCTAATCGTTCGAGGGATAATACTATTTTTTCCTGCGATTCGTTTTGCTTTTCTATTTGACTGATAAGTTTATCTTCTCTTGCTTTACTCTCTTTACGAGTATCAAATAGCAGCCATACAAAGAGTAACGCGAATAGCCCTTGAGACATCCACATCTCTGCAGGAATAGTCGATATGTCCATTTTAAACACCTCCTTTAAATAGCTATTAAATTATTGTTAGTCCAATAATGGATAAAAAAAATTACTGTTTTATTGTGGTTTAACAATCTCTCCACTTGGAAACCTTTTTACAAAAGAAAAAACCCTTATGTACCAAGGGTTTGTAGTGTGTTTTTATAAATTTTCGGTGACTTTTTAGTCCGTTTTTGGATTGTATTTTTGAAGAGAGGGAATCCCTTTACTTGAATACTAGCATTTTCTTTCCTTTAACGACGTTTAACACATATGCCAAAAATTCAATGAATACAAGATAAAACCAAACATTGAAATTAAACTGAGCGTGACATACGCTTTTCTTCCTTTAAACATTATTAACGATTCCTTATAATCAAAGACTTTATCTTAACTATAAAAAGTAAAACCGTTGGGAGAGTAGGGTTCAAATTGTTTTCTAAATCGTTACACTCTTTCTACCCAATCGTTCGAGCAACCTATTTTTCGGTGTCGAGTGTCTTTAATTTGTAGCGATTTCCTAAATTACAATGTAAATTGGTATAATATGTTGAAATGGTGATTTTTAGAAAGGGTAATGAAATAATGGAAGTTACAATAAAAGAAGCTTGTGATGGCTTTTGGACTTGCTTAGAACCTACAGATTGGATATCTTTAATTTCCGTATTTATAGCTATGATTGCTGCTATTGCTTCTTGGCTTACTATATTTTCACAAGAAAGAATCAACAAGAAAAATCAAGAAGCTATCATTTTTCCAGGTATAAAAAGTATAAAAGCAAATATAGAACATATATTAAGTGATTGGGATGTTAAAGGAAGAGTTCCTAAAAAGTTTTCCGGTACAAAACTACCAATATGGAACCACGGGAATTCTCCAGTATTTAACATACGCTATTGTTATTATATTGAAAATGTTGAAGATTTTATATATGCAGGGCTCGATGATATGGATGAATTTGATAGCCATGAAATATTCGTTAGAGAATATGAAAATGAATATGAGTTGTATATAGGTTACAAAAATATTGAAGGTAAGGAAGGTTCTCAAATAAGATACTTAAAACCTTATTTGAGATATGTGGATGTTATACAACCAAAGGAAAGCACAAACATATTATTGCCTGATTATTTCATTATCATGTTAAATGATTATTTTATAAATTCTTTTGGAAAGAATAGAAAACAAAAACAACCAATACTAAATTTGAAAATAATCTATGATGATGTTGACTATCAAACTTGGGAGTTGATATTTAGAATTTTCATACCGAATACTTTTCACTTTAAAAATGGTAGTGATCTTGATACAAGTTTCCATTATGAAGTAATTCAAACAAAACAAAAACGTAAGAGATTAACAGTTAAAGAGAATGAAAAACGAATGAATAAAAAATAAGTAAACACCGATCAATCTATATAAGCTCCCTAACCACCTATGGGGGCTTATTTTTCATCCAAACAAAAAGCCACTATATCTTAGTGACTCCTCCATAAATCTAACTCATCTTCACTTGCGACTATTTTATATCCTTTACAACAAACAAAGTATGAACAAGAGTAAACTTTTGTATTTTAACTTCCGTCATATTAAATATCCTCCTTTTTATCCTTATAAAACTGTTATTTTATTGACTAACCTATGATAGCCTTTTACATTATAGTTGCATTCAGTATCCTAGGTATCCACCTATAATAAAAATACTTCTATTCGATAACAGTATTAGCTACATTCTTTGTTTCTTTCTCATATTACGCATATTTTCTTTTACTTTTTCTTTTCTTACCTGTTCCCTACAACCTGTACAGTATTTAGTTTTATTACTTTTCTTTATAATGTTGCAACCACACACTTTACAGTTGCCATATACAACTCTATTAGCGCCAAATAGCTTATTGTATTCTGATAGTAAATCATTTACGTCTATTAATAATCCCTGCGTATTATCATTATCTGCGAACAATACTTTAACCTTATCGTGTGCTTTTTCTTCATTATAAAATACTGATCCACCTATAATTTGTGCAAAACTTTCCTTCGTATAGCAATGAGCTATTACATCAAAATTTTTACTAACATAATCGTAGTCATCTTCTTTATACCTATATTTCTTATAATCTTCTTTTTCCACATCCGACATATTTACATAAAAACTCGGAAAATCAAAACTTGGGTACTCTCCAAAATCTTTGGTATACATCCAAATTGCAATACTACTTTTTCTTGTTGGTGATGAGACATGTTCAGCATATTTTAAAGAATCGTAAGGAATGAATAATCCTCCATACTGTCCATCTATTTCAACCATTTTCTGTAATATTCTTTTTCTTTTTTCAGCAGTTCTATTATACCTATTAATACTCCCCTGCCTTAATAAATCATAGTAAACCATACTTAACTTTTCGCCATTGGCTTTAAGTTCAATTTCATTTGCCACTTGATGAATACTTGATCTAAACGGTTTATTAGAATTTGCCTTCCACATACAAAGAAGAGTAAATGCTATTTTCCTAGTAGTAGTATCTTTCATTTTGTTTATAATAGCAATTTCATTTTCGGTAAAACTCACTTCATTACATTGCTTCATGTACTGTTTCTTAGAGCCTTTAATAGCCCCCTCAATCATTCTTCTAAAAACCTTTTGTACATCATAACTTTGTTCTTTATAGTTAATGAAATTCTCTAATTTAATTCTTATAGATTCATCATCTAACTTTTCAGTATGGTGAAAATACTTAGCTAAAACAAAAACATCTTTAAATATGTAATTACTCACTGGATGACCATTTTGG
>NZ_JBALMO010000249.1:0-7736 GCF_036963345.1 Bacillus sp. JJ722 | reverse complement strand
TTAATCCTATTTATAGCTGGCTTGCGGATCTGCTAATGATGGAAATAGGATTGGTTTTATTGTTCTATGATCATTTGAAAAATATGTGTTAGTTAACAAAAAATCCAGCCTTTTAGACTGGACCTTTTACAGAAACACGGAGTTGGTTGAGAATACTCCATGTATAGAAGTACGCTCAAAATTATGGTTGTCTTCTTTCAGTTTCAAATAAGGTTAGTTATATGAAACTTATTAGTATCATTTCTTAACTTTGAGAAGTTTATACATGAACTGGATTGTCAATAAAAAACTAGACAGCTTTCTTAAGGTTTAAAAATTTGTATACAGGACTCAAATACTCCAATGTTCCATATGAATCCGAATGTTATTATACCAATTTACATGATAGGCCAATTCTCGCTGTAAATCTTCTAAACTATCAAATTGATATCGAATTGCAAAACAATTATAGAGAACTAGTATTAAAGAACAAAACGATTTCTCATGAAGATTTCATGGACGCGGTATATCAAATTGGAAGAGATAATGCACGTACTAACGGTGATTTTTTTCTACTCCATAAATGAAAACATAATTTTAAGACTTAAAGGAAAAAGTATAATAAGAATAATTTAGTACTAAATGAAAAAAGGTGATGGAATGGAACTTAATAACGAAAAAAGTAACTATCGTGCAGGAGATATTGTTTATGTATTTTACCGAAATCCACACACTCAAGATGTAGCAAATATACAGGCAGCAGCAGTTGTAAATAACCCTGAAAATTTGAATGAATTAGCATTGTTTCTATATGAAACGTATTATCCACTTTCAAATGAAATGGCTGTTTATTCTACGGAGGAAGAGGCGAACCAAGCATATAATTACTATTATGGGAATGCTGCAGAGGGGATATTGGAATGAATAAACCTTTTACACCAAAGCTTGTATATTTCGAACCGAAAGCATTAGATTATCCCTTAGGAAAAGAGCTTCAAGAAAAGTTTGAACAAATGGATGTTGAAATTCGCTATACTACTTCCCATAATCAAGTAAGAAACCTACCAGGTGACAACGATTTTCAAAGATATCGGATTGCCAAGTCAACACTAGTAGTTGGGATTAGAAAAACACTTAAATTTGATACATCAAAGCCTTCAGCAGAATATGCCATTCCTTTTGCAACGGGGTGTATGGGACATTGTCATTATTGCTATTTACAAACTACGATGGGAAGCAAGCCATATATCCGCACATATGTAAATGTCGAAGAAATTTTGGAAGCTGCTGACAAATACATGGAGGAACGTGCTCCCATGCTGACGAGGTTTGAAGCATCCTGTACATCCGATATTGTTGGAATTGATCATTTGACACATACATTAAAACGGGCGATAGAACACTTTGGAGAATCAGAGTATGGAAAATTGAGATTTGTTACAAAATTTCATCATGTTGATCACTTACTTGATGCCAAACACAACGGGAAAACCCGATTTCGATTTAGTGTTAATGCTGATTATGTGATTAAGAACTTTGAGCCAGGGACTTCTCCATTAGAAAAAAGAATTCAGGCCGCAGGAAAAGTAGCAAGAGCAGGTTATCCACTTGGATTTATAGTAGCCCCTATTTATCTGCACGAAGGATGGGAGGAAGGCTACCGTCAAATGTTTGAGAGGTTGGATGCGGAATTACCTCAGGAGGCGAAAAAGAATTTAACATTTGAATTTATTCAACATCGTTTTACAAAGCCTGCTAAGAAAGTAATCGAAAAAAACTATCCCATGACAAAATTAGAATTAGATGAAGAAAAAAGAAGGTACAAGTGGGGGAAATATGGTATAGGAAAATATATCTATCAAAAAGAAGAGGAAGAGGACTTGAAATCTCACCTATATCGCTATATGAAGAAATTTTTCCCACATGCAAAATTGGAATATTTCACATGATGGTTTGATTTTTTCGGACATAAAGTAATACTTTTGGAAGGAAACAATTAACGATAGTGGATAAAAAACTAACCAACTGCGATTTAGGAGGGATTTTACTAGTAATATTCGTGAAGGCCTAATAAAATCTGCATGAATTTCTGCAGGTTTCGCAAGGAAACAAAATCGCGTGTCGAACGAAATGATTTTTGCTCGTCTAATACTTATTGGGTAAAAAAATTTATTTAGGACAGTTTCTTATAGCAATACTAAAGATTAAATAAGAGCTTAATTAAAATTTTTTAAATTTACAAAGACTATAATAGGTTTACTCCTAGTGGAAGTTTCTGCAGATTTGAAATACAGTTAAACAAAACAAAAGAAGTACTTGGAAAAAGGATAAGTTCAAGCTTTTAAGGGTATGACCCCGAAATTAAAATAACTTTTTTAAGGAGAAAAAAATGAAACTAGGTGCATTTTCTGTAAGTTTAAATGTAAAAGACATTAACAAATCAAAATCATTTTACGAAAATCTAGGATTTCAAGCCTTTGGAGGGGATATTACCCAAAATTGGCTCATTATGAAGAATGAAAGTTGCATAATTGGTCTATTCCAAGGAATGTTTGAAAAGAACATTCTAACTTTTAATCCAGGATGGAATGAAAATGCCAAAAATCTCGATTCGTTTACGGACATTCGAGACCTTCAAAAGCAACTTAAAGCTAAAGGAATTAAATTACTGTCTGAAGCAGATGAAACAAGCGAAGGGCCTGCAAGTTTTATAATTGAAGATCCTGATGGTAATCCCATTCTTCTAGATCAACACAGATAAACTAGTTAGCTTAATACTACAACACTCATGCAGATTAGCTCCTATTTCATTGCGGGCTTAACAATGCTTCTTTTGTATCGAATATTTTTTGGGAGCTTTCGAAGGACCATATACATACACCAACTGGTATGAGTTTCGTCACTCAAAAGTTTCCGGCGGAGCTTAGAGGATTAGGTATGTCCGTTTTTCTTGCTGGTGCGTCTCTTGGTGGAGTCATTTCTGCCCCATCCTTATCAGCTTGATGGAAAGGTATGGTTGGAGATGGACTTTTGTCATTAGAGAAACAGAATTGATATCTATTAGAAAGCAATGAAGAAGTATAGGGTTTAGTATTTTTTTCTGGATTTTTTTAATACTTATATAATATAAAAAATCTATAATAGTAGTCTTCTTCCTAAAAATTATAAAGTGTATATGCACTGTATATAAACTATAGGCGGGAGGCTCATTTATCGTTTTAGAACATTTTTCATTTTTAAAAAATCGTTAAACCTTTCTTTTTTGAGCTTCCACGTTGTTTGTTTGGATAATAGTTAACATCGTACCTATTACAATTATAATTCCTCCTAAAATTGTATTAAACGTTGGAATCTCTCCTAACCATATCCAAGCAATGATGAAAGAGAGAAGCGGTGTGAGATATAAAGAACTTGTAGCTTCTGAAGCACCTCTTTTTGATGTGAGATATCCTAAAGCAATATAGGGAAGAACTGTAGGGGAAATTCCTAAGTATATAGCACTCCACGTGGCTTCTTGTGGAGCTCTTGTAATTGAATTCCATAATTCAGGAAGAAAAGGTAGCATTAAAAACGTTCCACCCCAAATTGTATAACATACAAAGGGAAGGAAACCGTACTTTATTAAATAAGATTTTTGAAAAACAAAGTACAAACTTTCAAGGAGAGAAGCTATTAATATAAAGAAAGCACCTTTATGGAATGAAAATCCTCCTAAATGACCTACTGAAAGAATGGATACTCCCAAAAATGCTATTATTCCCCCTATCCATCTCCACAAGCCAATACTTTCTTGCAAAATAATACGTGCTAAAATAGCTGTAAAAATAGGAGTTAATGAAACCAATAAACTTGCGGTACCAGCGTTCACAAACTTTTCTCCATAGTTTAATGCAAGATAATAGCCTGTAAATCCTAAGCCCCCAAGGAAGATAATTGCTGGTACGTCCTTTACTTGTGGTAGTTTCATACGTGTAACAATTGCAAAAATCATTAATGCTAATGATCCTATTAGTAAGCGCAACAAAGATAGGGTTTCTGGACTATATCCTGAAAGCGCTAAACGAATACCTGGAAAAGCAGAAGCCCAAAGCACTATGATAAATAGATGTAAAACAAAGATAAACATATTGAATGATTTCATTACGATTCTCCCTCTTTAAAAACTAACCGCTTTTAAACTTCATGAATATACTTTTCATAATAATCTTTGCCTGATACAATGTCTTCAACCAGTGAGAAAATAGAAAACCAACCACTTTTAGAAAGAAGAAATATTGAATATGACTCAATACATTAAAGGTAAACCGTTCAAAACCCCTAAATATGTCCAAATAATAGAATACATAAAAAATAGGATTGCTATAGGAGAATGGACAATCGGAAGTAAAATATATAGTCAACGTAAATTAGCTAACATGTTTAAAGTTAATCGTAGTACAGTTATAACGGCACTTGAGGAACTTCAGGCGGAAGGACTAATTGAGGGAAAAAGAGGTATGGGGAATATTGTTACAAATAATACTTGGTCTTTGTTAACAAATAAACCTCAAAATTGGAATGATCATGTAAACATTGGCTTTCATCAACCAAGTCGAATAATGGTACAGCAGATTAATGAAGGTGAATCAAACTCTAATTTAATTCAGCTAAGTAAAGGGGAATTATCACCAGAGTTATTCCCTATAACGCAAATGAAACAAAGTATAAAAGAGTTAGCTAATGAATTAGGAGCATTTGGATATGAGGAACCTAAAGGTTTACTTCCACTACGTCAATCTATTAGTACCTACTTAAAATCTCATGGCATAAAAGCATCTCCTGATTGTATTCTCATTGTGTCAGGTGCTTTACAGGCATTAGACCTTATATCTGTAGGATTATTGAAACCTGGATCTACCGTTTTACTTGAAAAACCATCATATCTTTATTCCTTACATGTATTTCAATCTGCTGGAATGCTTCTTGCGGGATTGCCCATAGATCATAACGGGATACTACCAAAGTCTATTTTAGCTCAAAAGCAAAAAGTCCAGCAAAGTGTTTTATACACCATTCCATCATTCCATAATCCTACAGGAAATGTCATGTCAGATTCTAGAAGAGCTGAGCTTTTGAAAGTTTGTAAAGAAGAACGAATTCCCATCATAGAGGATGATATTTATAGAGAATTATGGATTGATAAAAAGGCTCCGTTAGCCTTAAAAGCAAAAGATACAAATGGTCAAGTTCTTTATCTGGGTAGCTTATCAAAAACGCTTACTCCGGGACTACGTATTGGATGGATTGTAGGTCCGCAATCTGTTATTAATAGCCTAGCTGATATTAAGATGCAATTAGATTACGGGTCGAGTTCTCTATCTCAACGTATTGCTTTTAAGTGGCTTAGTAACGGCTTTTATCAAGAGCATGTATTGTCTGTACGTAAACAATTAAAGATTCGAAGGGATGCATTGGTAGGGTATCTTGAGAAGTATCTAAAAGATATTGCTACTTGGGAAGTACCAGGTGGAGGACTATTTATTTGGGTTCGTATAAATAAAATAGTTTCTATGCGATCTTTGTACAGTACGGCTTTAGCAAAAGGAATACTGGTAAATCCAGGACATATTTATGGACAAGATGAAGGACAATACATACGTTTATCGTACGCCTTTGCTTCACTTGTAGATTTAGAAAAAGGGATACGTGAGTTAAATAGAATTATTCGTGCATTGTGTAGACATTAATAGATAAAAATAAGATATTCTTTTAGTAAAATGTCTAAATTGCTTATTTTACGCAGAGTTCTATGGAGGAGAAAGATATGGAAATTGAGAAAATGAAAAAAATCATCAAAGAATTGCCAGAAGATGAAGCGAAGTCACTACTATTTCACGTATATTTACGTTTGAATCTAGTGAAAGAAACAGATTATTCAGAGACATCGTTTTTAAATGATGTAGGAAAAATATACAAAACGATTTTTGATATATCAAAAGAAAGATCAGAAATAAAAAAAGATGTGGGATTTCAAACGTGCCATATTCTATTTGGCGACACATTTTCGGGCGGTTTAAAAGTCTGTTTAAAGGAAATGGGAATGGATAAAAAGGAAAAAGTCATTTCTTTTTGGGATAAGTTCTCTATAGGTTCAGTCTGGATGCTACATGAAGAAGTAGGGGAAGAAGAAAGATTTACTTGGATGCAGAGGGTTATCAATGATGAATATGATGGTTATCAAGACTATATGAAAAGATTTCAACAGACTAAAAATCAAATAAACTCTATACCAGAAGGCGTCCCGATTACTATTTGGGTTGCTGATAACTCGCATGAGCAGACTGGACTAAGATATGTTCTCCATTTGCTAAAAAATAAAGACAACAATATTAAAGTTATCAATACGACTAAGAAATATAGCGAGCTGTTCAAAAAAAGAGATATAGAGTATACCATTTTACATACAGGCGAAGTTTCACCTGAAAAACTTCAAGTCATATATGAGCATAGTAAAAATGAACTCCCCCTTGCAAAATACGAGCGAGAGGAATTAGAAAATGAATGGCTTTCTCTTTCAAATAATCAAGAAACTTTAAGAATATGGAAAAACGAAAAAATACAAAGTCTCCCCGAAGACTATTATGACCAATTTATGATCCAAAGTGCAAAAAATCTACATAGAAAATCAAAGCTGAAAGGCTTTATGAAGTCATCAAGATTAATTGGTCATGTTCTAGGAAACTTAGAACAATATGTAGGTGATTCATTTTTAGAGTATCGACTCAGAAAGCTGATAGAAGCAGGCGTATTGGAGTACGAAGGAAGCCTAAAAGGGATGCGGTTTTATAGTGTGAAACTAAAACGGTGCTAGTTGAAAAATTTGAATCATGAGTGTTCCCAATTAGCACGTATTTGGGAATTAGCTAAGAGCAAAAAAGAGATTACAAGATCGATAAAAACACTTTACTCCATTAGTGGAGAAACAATTGGAAAAAGATAAAAAAGCTTTATTAGATGTTTGGTATAAGCATTTCAGTGTAAACGACAAGTAACCAATAAAAGTTGATTTTGGAGTTGTTTTTTTGTTTGCTTCACTTTTTTCGGTAATCTGCAACTAGATGGTAAAAAATCTACTCATTGGTGTCTAGTCCATGGGATTTTCAGCTCTCTAAACAAATATTCTTTACTTAAATCAACAGAGATTTTAAAAACAGTTAATTTAATGCATTTCTAATATGGGCTAGGTGATGTTTACCATGCCAAGCATACACGCCAATATTCCTTTCAACGGTAACTAGCCCAGAGTCAGGATGATGAAATGTTCTTTTCAATTGCTCATCTGTTAAGTTTTGAAGTAAATAAGTCCATCGCTCATGCAAACTATCAATGATTTTAAGAGAAATAGAAATCGGCATGTTAGAATCGTGCAGTTTTGCCCATTCGTCTTGATTGTATGGCTATCTGTAATATGATGAACCACTTGACGAATCGTCCATCCGTTTTCTCGATAGGGCCAGATTTAATTCTTCTTCACTTAAATTACATACTATTTGAGATAACTGTGTTGGAAGCACTCGAATATCTTCAATCCACTTTAATAGTTGATTCTTAGATATAATATCTTCACATTCAAATTCTCCGATTGGATATCTTTCATTTACCATATATATACCTCACTTCTCATACTTAAATCCATCTAATTTACCGTAATAATAACCATAGAAATGTACTCAATATTTAAGACAAAAACTGTTTTCTATATCGCTTTTTATTGACCC
>NZ_JBALMO010000248.1:0-14118 GCF_036963345.1 Bacillus sp. JJ722 | reverse complement strand
CAATTACTATTAATATAGGACCTGCAATTTTTTTAAACCAGGGAAAATAGACTGTCAGAGTGGATTTGACTTCACTTCCTAATATCCAAACAATCATACCTAATAAAGAAAAAATAAGTACCTTTCCTAGTATAAAAAACATTATTTCACTCCAGGCTATCCTCTTTTGTATCGACTGATTTCCATAAACAGTAATGGCACCTAAATTCCCTGTGAATTGGCATGGCGCTAATGCACCAATAATTCCAAGCAGGAAAGCAAATAAAATAGGAATCCCTTCCGTACTATTTATCATATTTAAGAAGGGCTGGCTAAGTATATTGCTGATTTGGCTAAAAATTTCATACATATATTTCATCCCCTATTTGTTTCAATTTTTACTCCATCCCAATTTTTAAACTAGCACTTATTATCCAATTCGGAATTGCCCAAAGCAACAAATCACAAAAGTTTTATTCTTTCACATCCTTTAGCGAGATGGTAAATGTAGTACCTTCTCCCAAACGGCTACTTACTGTAATTGCCCCTCCCTGCGCCTCAATTAGTTCTTTAACTATCGCAAGCCCTAAACCTGTCCCACCCAAATCTCTGGACCTAGACTTATCTACCCGATAAAAACGTTCAAAAATATACGGAAGGTCTTCCTCTGGAATGCCTAGTCCTCTATCAATAATCTCAACAAGAACATGCTTGTTTTTTCGATACATTGCGATGTTAGTTTCAGTCATAGGTTTTGAGTACTTACATGCGTTATCTAATAAATTATACATAACTTGCTCAAAACGCCTTGGATCAATAGAAACAAACACTTTATCTGTACAATCCATTCGTAATTCTATTCCTCTTTCCATAAAGGCCGGAAGCATTTTGTTGTAAACATTGTGCAAAAAAGAACAAAAATCTACATTGTTCTTCTTTATTTGAAATGCATTTGTATCAATCTTAGCTAATTCAAACAAATCTTTAATCATATTCGATAACTTTTCAGATTCTTCATAAATAATGCTTAAGTATTGATTTCGATTGTTTTGATTTATATTTTTACGTTTAGCAATGTCTGCATACCCTTTTATATACGTCAATGGTGTACGGAGCTCATGTGAGATGCTAGCAAGAAATTCTTTACGATCTTCTTTTAAATGCTGTAAATCTTTTGCAAGGATTGAAATTGAACGTGATAAATCACCTAATTCATCATTCCCCATTTCCGGAAGATGAACAGAAAAATCTCCTTTACTTAATTTCTCTGTCGCTCTTTTCATTCGAATTAAAGGTCTCGTTAATACTTGTGATAAAAGTAAAATCGTTAAAACCAGTAATATAATTGTAATTATAGCTGCAACTATAAAATGATGATTTAACTCTTTAATTAATGATTGTACTTGCTCAGTATTACGGAACATATAGACATAACCTTGTTGATTTTTATTTACATAAAAAGGTGAAACAGTAGATATAAGTTTTTCAGTTTCCCACCTTTCCTCCAAAATCATTCCATTACGAGGTACATTGTTTATCTTCATATTAACTATCTTTTGTTCTTCTTCATTAAAACCTGTTGAAGCAATAATTATTTGCCGATTTTGATCAGTTATAATAACTTCAGTCTCTACTTCAGATTCCATAAAGGCAATATGATTTAATGTATCTTCATTAAAATACTTTTCGAGGACATCACGATGACTATTACCCCTTGATTGTAATTCTTTCATTTCTTCATCAACTCGAGAATTTACTATACTTGTATGTAAGAAAAAGAACAGAAATATTTCTACAAAAAGCATGACGATCAAAAACCAAACTCCAAACTTAAACGCAATCCTATTCATTCAAATCACCACTTTTCTTAGCACTTTATACATCATAACTATAAACTATCGATATTTCTTGCAGATAATGAAAATATTTTTTCTTTCTTAAATGATGGTAGCTATTCGTATTTTTATGAATAAGATAAGATTTTTTTGTGGTTAGTTTTAAAAGAGAGTCTATTGAGAGTAAATTTACATAATAGCAATAAGGCTCTTATTCCATAAAAAAACACCTCACATTGATTAGATATTTATTCAATACCCGTTTTTCAACGAAAGGTGTTTTTATTAATCTGAGTTTTTTAGATCAGTGTAATCTAAACACGGTAGTAATCAACTTTTACAATTAATAAAATTCTTAAGATGTAAATTCACGTTTTATTGGTGGCATTTCATATAAAGGCAAAGTAAACCAAAAAGTATGGTGGTTATCTTTTGAGCTAATGCCAATTTTCCCATTATGAGACTTTACGATTTCTTTTGTTATGGCAAGTCCAAGTCCTGTCCCTCCTGTATCACGGCTTCGAGAAGGATCAGTTCGATAAAAACGTTCAAAGATTTTTTCTTGTTCTACTTCAGGAATTGCATGACCTGGCCCGATGACAGAAACCCTGTATTCCGAATCTAGACATTCACCTTTTATCATGATCGGGCCGTCACCGTGATAGTAGCGAATCGCATTGTCTATTAAATTACTGAGAACCTGTGTAATTCCTCCATTGTAAGTATTCACAACCCCATGTTCTGTTTGAACTTCCGCTAAAATATTCGCTTTCTTCAAAGACCAACGAAACATCTCAACGGACTGCTCAATTAATGAAGCTATATCAACGGTTTCTTTTTCAGAAAATAATTGTTGTGATACTGAGTCCCATTCTTTTAATTTCTCAAGCTGTTCTACCATGTTAATAAGCCGTTTGGACTCTTCATGAAGTGACTGATACAATTTTTGATTCCCTTCAATCACCCCATTCTTCATTGCATTTAAATAACCATTTAAATTAGATAATGGAGTACGAAATTCATGTGACAAGTCTGATACAAGCTTTTGTCGATGTTGTTCATTATTTTTCAATTGCTGAACCAAATCATTGAATTGTCCCATCAATTGACCCATCTCATCCTCAGATTTAATCTCTATAGGGGTAGGGTATTGACCTTTCTTCATCCTTTTAGTAGACTCTATCAACCTTCTTAATGGTCTTATCAATGTTCTCGTTAAATAAAAATGAATTAGACTACCAGTAACAATTGCAGTAATACTAAAAATCCATAAATATTGAAAAAGGGTCGAATCGAACTGGTTTAGTTTCTGATTATCCATCGTACCCATCCCGTCAACGAGTAAACAAGCTGTATTATAAATTGCCCAGCTACTTAATACGATAAAGGATGCAACAACAATTATATTTATAAAGGTTAAACGCCATAAAAACCGCTTAGGTAACCATAACTTCTTTTTAAATTTATTCATCAACAAATTTATACCCCATTCCTCGAACGGTACAAATACGTCTTGGAGATGATGGATTATCTTCAATTTTTTCTCGTAGTTTTTTTATATGTGCATCAATGGTACGGTCCAATACAGTCTTTTCATCGTAAGGATATAGTTTATGTATGAGATCTTCTCTTGATAAAACTACATTTGGATTCTCCATAAAATAATAAAGAAGATTAAATTCATGTTTCGTCAAATGCAATTGTTTATCGAACAGTAAAACTTCACCTTTTCTTGGTTTAATGCATAATCCATCATAAGTAATCTTTTGACAAAACTGCCCCATTCTTCGTAATACTGCTTCAACATGCGCCACTAGTTCATCTGGATCAAACGGCTTTGTCAGGTAACCATCAGCACCAATGTTTAATCCTTTAATTTTGTCATCAGTACGGGTTTTAGCGGATAGTATAATAATTGCTACTTCATTACGTTCTTGTTCTCTAACCCACTTACAAAACTCTTCTCCACTTAATTTAGGTAGCATTAAATCAAGGATAATTAAACATGGATGGTAAGTTAATAATGCTTCTTTTGCCGACTCCCCATCAGCAGCCTCGATCACATCGTACCCAGCTTTCTTCAAATAGATACTGATAAGCTCACGGATCATTTTATCGTCTTCCACCACCAATATAGTACGCTTCATCAGAATCACCTCTTACTATAATTGTACTCAAAAAATGTAGCTATTTCATCTTATTAAATGCCTGAACCATCATTTCATAATTCAGCGCACCTAAGGCTTTATATTGTATAATTCCTTTCGAATCAATCATATAAGAAGTCGGAATAGGACGTATTTGATATTGAGTAGCAACTTTAATTTCTTCATCTAATAAGACTGGAAACGTCACATTAAACTCTTCCACAAAATCTTTTACCTCTTGTATCCTTGACTCTGTTTGCGTTAAATTAACCGCCAATATCACTATATCCTTTTCTTTATGGAATTTTACCATATCAGGCATTTCAGCACGACAAGGAGGACACCATGTAGCCCAAAAGTTTACCATCACGCGTTGACCTCTGTAATCCGATAACTTAACATCCTTGCCTTCTAACGTCTTAAGTTGGAAGTCTGGTGCTATAATTCCTACGTTGAGGCCAACATTTGCAAGATTTTGTGTCTCACCTTTTTCATCTTCAAAGCTATTGTTCTCCTTATCGCTACCTGATACAGATTCTTCTTGCTCAACCTTCTCTTTTGCATTGGGACTTAATGGATCATTCTTTTGAAAAACCAGGTCATAGACTGCCCAGCCAAACATTCCAAAAAGACCAGCGATAATAATCATTTTTTTCATAATTTAAACCTCCTAATTATCCTAAATTAGATAGCCAACTATCTTGTACCATTTGTAGTAAGAAGATTGATATTCGAGTCATTTGTCCGGTAAACAGCAGCACACCCATGATAATCATAACGACCCCACCTACCTTCATAATCTTCTGACTATGTTTTACGATCCATTTTGTGGAACCTAGGAAAAAAGTCAGCACAAGAAATGGAATAGCAAAGCCGATTACATACATAATCGTGTATAAAGCACCTTGAGTAGGATTACTTCCTGCTATAACTAAGATAGAAGCAAATATTGGTCCTATACATGGCGTCCAACCTGCTGCAAAACCCATTCCGACAAAAATAGTACCTAAATAACCAACCGGTTTTTTCGTAAAGTGAAAACGTTTTTCTTTCATAAACGGCTTCACTTTAAGCCATCCTGCAACAAACAACCCCATAACAATAATGAAAATACCAGCGATCCGTTGTAGGAAAATCCCTGTCTCACCTGATAGTAGACTCTGAATCCATTGACCTAAAAAGGAAACACCAATACCTAAGCTGATAAAAATCATGGAAACACCAATTAAAAAGAAAATTGCGTGCAGTAATAATTTGCTACGAATCTTTATTTCATTTTGACTTTGAATTTCCTTTACACTCATCCCAGTAATGTAAGATAAATACGCTGGAAATATAGGTAAAGTACATGGAGAAAGGAATGACAGAATCCCCGCACCCAACGCAAGCCAAATTGTAATGTCTGCTGTCATATTTTCAACCTCTTTCTGTAAATAATTAGCAATATGCTACAAATAAAAATAATGATATAGAAGCTACTGTTTAAATTGAACTGAAATACAGCTGTACTAGAAAATATCGATAATATCAATTGTCCTAAGCTCCATCCAAATAGAGTAATAGAGGCAAGTTTGTAAGCTGGTATACTTCCCTGTAGTACGGTAACTAAGGTCAGAAGAATAACAAGTAATCCTAGGTAGCCCCATGTATGTACGCTCCCTCCCCAAATAATGTAGATAAATTCATAAACTAAAGATGAACTTAAAAAAACAATCATAAAGGAAAGTAGGTTGTCCAGAAAATGATGAAAATTACGAATCAGTCTGTATTTGGCATAAATAATAGTGAAAAACACTGCAATATAAAATGCTTTTGAGTCACTTGGATATGCAAGGATGGCTCGTGGGTCACTTAAAAACGTTGAAAAATTGATTAGTATTTTTCCTATCCATAATGAAGCCACAAACGCAATTAGCAAAGATACAACTTCATCTATACGCTGCTTTGTTTCTAATTTTGTATACAAACTTGTGAATCTAAAAAAGATAAGTCCCACTATAAAGCTCGCTATAAGTACGACGATAGAACTTTTGATGACAAATGAACCGATTAGCCAAGCTGAAGGCATAACAACATTCCCTCCTGTTTTAATATAAAATGATAGTTAGATTATAAAAATGGAATATGAAAATTTGATGAAAGTGGCTAAAAAAGTTTAGATTGTTGAATTTTAAAAGCTATATCTCTAAACATTCTCCCTTGTTTATTAACAAATAGTTTTTAAAAATAGAAAACGGATGACTTTACAATTAATTCTGTAAAGCCATCCGTAACTATAGAGTTAAACAGATTTATTTTCCTCTTTCTTCATATCAATACCAAATTGATCCTGCAATGCTCTAGTACCCTTTTCAGTAAGATGAACTGCTCGATTCTTTTCTACTTTTGTAATCCACCCCTGTTCAAAAAAACGATTAGTTAACGCAGATCCTAACCATCCGGAAATATGATAGCGTCGTTCACTCCAATCAAGACAAGGTTTTGCAAATATCCTCCTTTTTGTTTTCGCTTCTTCAATATTGATTCCGAAATTTAAAAACCACTTTCTCCCTTGTTCAGTCACAACGTATTCCCCATCTACTAGGGTTAGATAATCCTTATCAACAAGTGCCTCAGCTAACTTTACACCAAGCTCTCCCGCAAGATGATCATAACAAGTTCGAGCATAGCGAACTTGTTTTAATTGAGCGGACTGTCTTAAAGAGCGAACTTGAACAGTTGGTGCGATTGTCCCTAATTTTTCAAGAACTTCTGCTACATCTTCATTAGCTAGTCGATAATAGCGATGTCTACCATGTTGTTCCGCAATAAGTAGATTTCCTTCAAGCAATTTAGAAAGATGGGAACTAATTGTAGGATTTGACACTTTTGCCATATAAGCTAATTCACTAGCCGGTAAAGCCTGCCCACCCATTAGACAATCTAAGATTATTGCTCTTGTAGGTTCAGCAATTAGTTTTGCAATAAATGAAATATTCGGATATACATTCATATTTCGATGATACCCTAATTGTCTATTTGATACAATTACCTTAAATTTAAGAGCAAGGAGGAACTTATAATGAACGCAATTGAACTTAGTATATTGAATTTAAAAGAAACACGACGTCGCTCTATTAAACTATGGAAATCCCTTCCAGATACTATGATAACTTGGAAACCCGATAAAGACGCTTTGTCATTTGGTGAGATGATTCGTCATGTATGGAGTGCAAGTTTCCATTATCATATGGTCTTAAGAAACAATGGATCTATCAAAACAGAAATACATACCCCATACGATGAAGAACCTATCATTTCTATTGAAAAAGAAATAGAGTTATCCCAACCGTACTTTGATGATTTTATCGAATATGTACAATCCATCTCTACCGAGGAATTGGATTCAAGACTTATTGATCGAAGTGACGTTGGTTACCAACGATATTTAGGTGACATGCTTTTACGGATTGCCTATCACGATGCGGTGCATGCAGGCCAATTTTTACAATACTTGCGAATGGTAAATTTGGAAAGACCTCTAATATGGGATTAGAAGTTTTAGCTAAAAATCTATAAGGTAAGACCTTAAAGCTAAAAAAGTTTGATTTTTCTAAAAAATCATTTGAAATTAACGGACTTAATTTTAGCGCTGCATAGGCTATACAATCTATGTTTTGATAAAAGTTTGTATTCTAGAATAAATTATGGAATAACATATAAATTGGGAGAAAAATAAAAATGAAAAATAAACTTTCAAATTCAGAAATTATTAAACCTAAAATTCTCTATTACGGAACTCCTGTGATTTTACTTAATTCGCTTAATGAAGATGGAACAGTTAATATTAGCCCTATCTCATCATCATGGGGTTTAGGGGATTGTATTGTATTAGGAATTGGGCTTGGCGGGAAGGCAATTGAAAATCTTGAACGTCATCCAGAATGTGTAATAAATGTTCCGAATCCTTCATTATGGGAGAATGTTGAACAATTAGCTCCTTATACAGGAAAAAATCCCGTTCCAGATTACAAGAAAAAGAATGGTTTTACTTATGGAAAAGAAAAATATGCAATTAGTAGATTAACACCTACTGAGTCTAAATCAGTAATACCCACTAGGATTATGGAGTGTCCAATACAAATTGAGGCTAGAGTGAAGCACATTCGAATTCCTGAGCACTCTCCTAATTTTGCAATTGTTGAGACACAAGCAATACATATCCATGCTCATAAAGAGATTATTATAGAAGGAAATCATATTGACCCAAATAAATGGAGTCCACTTATATATAATTTTCGTCATTATTTCGGTCTTGGTAACCAGTTAGGTAAAACCTTTCGATCCGAAATATAAATAAGATGTTATCCTTTCGATTAGTTGTGATAATGTACAACATCATTCTTATTGTAAAAAAAAACCGAATTCCACCTTATAAGGATTTGGAACTCTCTACAATTATAAAACGTTTTATTTGTAAAATAAATAATGGCGCATTTGAATCCTAAAGGATTTAATGCGCCTTTCCTTTTGAGTGAAAATCGAGCTACTTGTATATCTTTACTGCCTTCACTCTTTTTGTATTACCATCAACAAGTAATACTACCTTAGTAGCTAAACTAATTAAGCACTAAGTGTTTCAGAGTAGCAACGTTCATCATCAAATTCCCATCCAATATGAGTTAAATTTACTAAAAAATATTTTACATTTAGTGGAAAAAATCACAATAAATACTTTATAAATTTCAACTTACTTTATAACTCCTTATCTCATTGACTATTATGGAGCTCTTGTTACAAACTTCTTTAAGCTGAGCGACAATCATTATGCTGATCACAACAAACAAGAACCAAGAACTAATTTTACCAATATGTACAAGATTCCAAGACTCTTGTTGATTCGGATATTGCCACGCTCCAAAAAAAGTGGCAATGTTTTCTGCAAACCATATAAAGAAGCCAATTAGGAAAAATGAAAATGGGTGGCATTTTATATGTGTTGTTCCGCACCGTGAATTGTATATAAGTTCGAACAAAGACAATAAATAAAAGAATAGTCAAAATCCAACGTTAATCTATCATAAAATGATGTGTGAAAAAGTTTAAATAGATCATTACTCCAAGTGGTATTGTCCATATATATTTTGGCCAGTTATTCATTCTTAAATGAAATCGACGCCATGCTTGACAAATGTAACTAGCAACAATTGCATACATAAAACCGCTATATAGTGGTACTCCAAAAACTTTCGTCCATGCTTCCTCTGGATATGACCATGAACCGACATGAACCTTATATACTTCTAATAGAAGTCCGATAACATGGAATACACAAATCACTTTTATTTCGTCTTTTGTCTCTAAATTATTCTTGTACATGAGATATTGCGTAATGAGACAAATAAGTAGAATAAAATCATAGCGATACAATCCGGGATTAGCTAAAGCAGAATACCTATTGAGACTTACAGATGTAAAAACAGGTCGATCAGGTACAGTTCATATCAACTTCATCCATACAATTTGGGCCCCTTATAGCTTCGGACGAATACTAATCAAAAATATACAGGTAATTATTAAAGGAAGAGATAGTTTCAGAGCAGAAATTTCTAGACAAGCAGATAAACTTCCTGACGAATATGTGTTTACTATTAAAGATATCTTAAAATAAAATATCCAAATAACTAATTAAAAAAGCACTAGTTTTANNTAAAACTAGTGCTTTTTTATTTAATCAATATATTGTGAGCTACCTTGATGACAATAATTATTACTCCTTACTTCTAGGTTCATTTGAAGAGTAGAATCTGGCACTTGTAGACTTTGAGTTAAGTCTGCTATATAGTTTGCACAAGTAGATGGGCTTGTGCTCCATGGCTGTAACTGTCGAGCCATAGTACGTATCGTTTCAATGTCCAAATCAGATGCAAATCCCTGTTTCTCCATCCATTCATCATTAAATAAAGTTTGGATATAACGATCTCCTCCATCAGAAATCATACACACTATACGATCTTCAGGTGTTAATTGCTGGGCAATTTTTAAAGCAACTAACGCGCAAGCACCACTCGATGGGCCCATCAATATGCCTTCATTCCGGACAAACGCTCTTGCTGTAAGAAATGCCTGCTCATCAGTAATTTTATAGGCACAATCTACATAATCCATATTTAAATTAACTGGTGTCCAACCAAGTCCTATACCAGGTATACGATAGGAATCTGGTTTACCTCCAAAAATGACTGAACCGACAGCGTCAACTCCAATAACTTGTACCTCTGGCGCAAAAGTTTTTAAATATTTCGAAATCCCTCCTAGTTGCCCACCCGTACTAACTGCTGTAATAAACGTCGTAATCTTGTTTGAGCAGCTATCCATGATTTCACGAGCTGTACTTTTGTAATGAGCTGTACTATTAACCTTTATGCCCTTATATGCGAAACAATTAACATATGGGAATGCTGGTATCTATTTAATGCTTCAAGCAGCCACAATTGTCATAGCACGATTTGTGTTGAGAAAGAAAGTCCCCTCTGACGGAAAATGGCATAATAAATTTATTGTAAGTATCATGTTGACCTTAGCAATCTCAGCTCAATTAGTCAGTTTTTCCGCAGAGATTGGTGTAGGCTTTTTATATTCAGGGGCTATTTTAATGGGCATCGCTCAAGCGTTTCTATATCCGACATTAACGGCCTATTTGACATTTGTTTTTACCACATACAAGTCGCAATGTATTAATTGGTTTATTCATTGCAATGGCTGATTTAGGAATCTCATTAGGTGGGGTAATCATGGGCCCGATAGCTGATTTAACCTCCTATTCATTTATGTATTCAGTCTGTGCAATTCTCGGTATTATAATGGCGATTTTCGCCTACGATAAACGAAAAATTTTCATTGGTTGAAATACCAAATACCAAATTTGAAAAGCCGTTTATACAGAGAGCGCATATTAAACAAAATACGCTCTCTGTACGTTAAAGAACTAACTTTTCCAATTCCGTTGATTTATGAGAATTTCCTTAATACCTTTTAAATCGCCTTGATAAGTCGATTTAAATAATATGAATGACCTTAAATTATTCTTTTTTGGTATTTCAGGTAAACTAATTTTCACCTTTTCTCTCTGAATCATTAGCTACCATAATTCCAGATGCTTCTTTAAGTATTTTTTTCACAACACTAAACTGATTAACAGACTATTACCGATACCCATCTTCACGAGCTGCTTGTTTAAACCCGTAATAAGCACAGGTACCATTTCTAGATAAGTCCTTTACTTCAAACTCACATTTTTCATAAAAGCCAAAACTATCAGCCGAAGTATGTGCGAACAAATCTCCATAAGGAAGTATCTATTGTGTCTAGAAATTTTTGAGCCTTCACTTTATATGATTTATACTTTCATCCCATCTTGAAGATGCAGAAAATAGAGTAAATCTACTTTTTCCATTAACTTGAACATTATTAAATAAAAGAAGTTATATTTCTCAATCACAAAGAACAAAACCTCTTTTATTAATAGGCAATTTTCATTTTTTGGTGGCTTTTTCTTTATATTTCTTTGTATTTTCCTCTATTCTAAATTTAACGATTTCTGTTATTAATTTTTCTGGCAGTGGTTTATTTAAATGAAATTGAATCGTCCCTTTTGAATGCTTGTATTCGCCAAGTTGACTTATAAAATTTTCAACTCCGCTTGCCCCCGGGTAAAATCCGATGTGAGCTTTATTCATAGCATAATGCACCAGATTTCCATGATGATAAAATGTCGGCATATTCCAGCTTATTTTTTCAGTCGCCATTGGTGCAGTTTTTCTAATCAAATGCCTTATTTCCTGTAACTTCGCCTGAAGTTCTTCTGGATACTGCGAAATGTATTGATCTACTTCATTCATTAAACACACTCCTCTTTTAATTAATCTAACTCAAAGTTAATACTATATGCATCCTATCCTTGTTTTTAAAACAACATGGTACTTTTAAATCTATTTTCTCAGATATAATTATTTTCAAGTTCAATAACTTAAGGATTTACTTATAACACTATGCTCTTCTTCACCAACATTCAGAAGACAAAAACCTACCTTTTCTTCATTATTTCCTACTAACTTATCCAGCTTTTTTCACTGTTTTTGATAAAGAAAGTCCACGTTTAGCTTTCCATATAAAGTAACATCCTGTCAAAGAAATTATCCCTATAATTATGAAGGTGTATGAATTATGCGAATTGGATAACAACGATAGCAAAAAGCCACCTATTGATGGTCCTATTACCTGTCCGATTGATGCAAAACTAAATGCACCGAAATATAGACCTTTCTTATCGACAGGAGCGATTTCATCCACGAAAAAGTCTGTCATGGTAAAAATCAAAATTTCTCCAGCGGTAAAAACAATCGTGCATAAAACTAGACTCCAAGTTTGTGATATGAAAGATAAACCGAACATGCTTATGCTTATCATTACTATTCCAACAAAAATAGAAGTTAAAGCAGAATGTTTTTTACCTACTTGTAACAATGGGTATTGTAAAACGACAACTGTCAGTGCATTTAAGCTAATCATATAGCCATATATTGTTACACCATTAACAAAGTGATCAGTGCTAGAAAGGTATTGTGGCAATGTTGATGAAAATTGAGAAAAACCAATCTCACCACAAATCAGCCCCACTAAAGTAAATAATAAGATTTTATCCATACTGATAAGACGCATCGATTGTAGAAACGATGATGGAGATGCAACTACTTCCTCCTGGCTAACAGTTTTTTTATTTTCGAATTTAGTAAACATAATGGTAAGAGCAATTCCATATAAAAGAAACATACCAGCGGTTACTAAGAATGGAATAGTCAATGAAGATTTTCCTAATTGCAGTCCGAGAATCGGACCAACTACTACACCTAAATTGACAGCTGTATAGCGCATATTAAACACTTTCAATTTATTTTCCATTGAAGTGTATTCAGACATTAAAGCTCTTGATGATGGTTCAAAGAAAGACTTACATGCTCCATTTAAAGCATTACAAATGAAAAATGCCATAATACTGTCTGCGAATGCAAAACCACAAAAAACGAGTATCCAAATTGATAAAGATGAAAGCATAACGACTTTTCGACCATAACGATCTGAGAGATGACCGCCGATAAAGCCAGTTAGAACACCAACTAATGCACTAACACCTATGATCATTCCCGTTATGGCTGGTTCAATTTGCTTTACAGTAGTTAAATATATTGCTAGAAATGGCATACTCATTGATGTTGACATTCTAGAAAAGAATGTACCAATTACGACGCTGTATACAAGCGGATGGATGGCTATTTTGTTCATATGTTCCCCCTTATTCATGATTTACTATTCTAAAGATGTCAAAGTATAGTTTAATTACTCATTATGAAGTTTATTACTTGTCAGGATGCGGTTTTATCCATTTATCCCCTGTTAATCTACTTACAATGTTTATTTTTTTCATGAGTCCTAAGTGTTTTTATTTCAAATATTTTTAAAGAAGGATAGTAAGTAGTTAATGTACATAGAGTAAAGTCCCTACTATTGATATTAAATCATATGATTTAATAACTTATGGTGTATTTTTCTGAAATTTAAGAATTCTAAATTAAAAAAAATAAAGTAGATATATTATTATTGAAAAATAAACCAAATACAATTAAAAGGAATGATTATGTGAAAACTTCTAGAAACCCGAAGGAAATTCACCCACCTGTTGCCCCATATGTACACCAAATTGAAGTAACCGAACCAAATAGATGGTTAACATTATCTGGACAATTAGGTATGCAAGTAGATGGAACTGTACCTGAAGATCCATTAGATCAATTAGAGTTAGCACTAGAAAATATTCTAAAAAATCTTCAAGCTGCTAACATGGTAGTTCAAGACCTGACAAAACTAGTTTTTTATTTGGTTGGAGAATTTGACAGTGACCAGAGAAGAAAAGTAATTTGTGACTTTCTTGGCGATCACCTTCCTTGTACGACAATGATTTATGTAGTTGCATTAGCTGCGCCAATCTTTAAGGTTGAGATAGACGCTTGGGCATGCAAAGAAATAAAATAACCAAAATATTAAAACATTTAAAAAAATGACCCTTTTCATGTTAATACTTAGTAACTATATGATATGGGAGTAAAAAAAGAGCCGACTAT
>NZ_JBALMO010000247.1:0-5587 GCF_036963345.1 Bacillus sp. JJ722 | reverse complement strand
GTACTCTTATATATGTGGAAACTTGCCAATGAAAATCATGTTATTGAACATCATCTTCAGTTTGAAAATTTTCCAAACAGCTTTGGAACAGTGCAAATTTATTTTATTTCAGATATCCATAAGAGAAAAATTAATACTGATATGATTCAATCCCTACAGGGAAAGGCTGATCTCGTTATTATTGGTGGGGATTTAGCTGAAAGAAATGTCCCTTTTGAAAGAATCAAGGAGAATGTTGAAAAGCTTAAAACAATTGGACCGGTCTACTTTGTATGGGGAAATAATGATTATGAATTAGATTATCATGAATTAGACGCAACTTTGCTAAGCTTAGGAGTTAAAATTCTAGATAATACGGCGGTTATATTTGAATCACAATCAGGAGATAAGCTTTCTTTATTAGGTGTTGATTATGTTGGTTATAAAAGAGATCGTTTAGACTTGGCATTATTAGATAGTGCGGAATCTTCATTTAAAATCCTTGTAAGTCATTGCCCTCGCATATTGAGAAAGATACAAGAAAATCACCATATTTCCCTCGTTTTAGCTGGTCATACTCATGGAGGTCAAGTTAGATTTCTCGGATTTGGTCCTTATAAGCTAGGTGGATTGGAAACACATCCTACCACAACAATATTAACAAGTAATGGCTATGGAACTAGTCTATTACCGTTACGATTAGGTGCACGAGCTGAAACACATTTATTAACTTTATCTGCAAAGGGATCTAAGAAATAGGAAGAGATTATAGGTCTCTTCTTTTTTGTATGGATTTAATTGGTGGCTAAATTAAGAAGTGAATTTATCCAATAAAAAGCACTAGAATCGGTTTTCGTGTGGATATGCACCGTGTTAAATGTACCTCATATGATGTATAAAGTGTTTTTCATCGTGGGAGGCCATTTAAGTGAAGCTTGAAAGACTAAATTATAATAAAATTAGAATTTTTTTAACATTCGATGATTTGTATGAACATGGACTTACTGTGGATGACATTAAGAGAAATGAGTTGAAAGTACATGCTAAAATCCAAAGGATGGTTGAAAGCGCTTGTGATGAAATTAGCTTTCAAATGAAAGGTGCCATTGAAATTGAAATCTATTCTCTTCATACTCAAGGGTTAATGATGATTATTACAAGAGATGAAGACATTTTTCTTCTAGATGATGATTGTTTTAATCTTCAAGTAACGATGGAAGAGCAATTACAAATACTGTATAAGTTTGAAACCTTCGAAGATTTAATTCAATTATGTAAAGTGTTTGAACGATTGAAAATTGTACAGTCTAGTTCGGTTTTTTATTATAAAGATTACTATTATTTAAGTATTGAAAGGGTATTGAATAAACAGTATGATACGGTGATTTCTCTTGCGGCTGAGTATGGTTCACTAAGCACACTTACAATTCATCAGTTATTAGAATATGGTAAAGGCATTGTTGATCAACAAGCAATAGAGAAAATCGCTAAAGCCTTTTTATAGGGGATTTTAAATATCATAGAGGGAAATCGTATATACGATTTTTCTTTTTTGTGTGGTCATATATTATCGCGTATTTCAATCACCATTCTGAATATTAGCTTAACTGCTTTGATTTACATGTAACAAGGTGTATACTAACACTGAAAGAGGGTCTATATCTTTCTTAAGGAAGATGTTACTTTTCTAGGAGGTACTTAAAATATGGTAGCTGTAAATGGTGTAGAACAGAATAACGAAAAAAATAATAATGATGTGCTACTCTCCACTCAAACGGTCATTCATAAAGCTTTAGAAAAGCTAGGGTATCCAGAAGAGGTGTATGAACTACTGAAAGAGCCTCTTAGAATGTTAACTGTAAAAATTCCAGTTAAAATGGATGACGGATCAGTCAAAGTATTTACAGGATATAGGGCGCAACATAATGATGCGGTTGGACCTACTAAGGGTGGTATCCGTTTTCATCCTAACGTAACAGAAAGAGAAGTTAAGGCACTTTCAATTTGGATGAGTTTGAAGTGTGGTATTGTTGATTTGCCATATGGTGGAGGGAAAGGTGGTATTATCTGCGACCCTCGAAACATGTCATTTAGTGAATTAGAGCGATTAAGTCGTGGATATGTTAGAGCCATAAGTCAAATTGTGGGTCCAACAAAGGATATTCCTGCACCAGATGTATTTACAAATTCACAAATCATGGCATGGATGATGGATGAATATAGTAGAATAGATGAATTTAATTCTCCAGGATTTATTACTGGGAAACCATTGGTTCTAGGTGGTTCACATGGTCGTGAATCTGCAACAGCTAAAGGTGTTACGATTTGTATAAGTGAAGCTGCCAAGAAAAGAAATATTGATATTAAAGGCGCGAGAGTGGTCGTCCAAGGATTTGGAAATGCCGGTAGTTTCTTAGCGAAATTTATGCACGATGCTGGAGCAAAAGTGGTAGGCATTTCTGATGCTTATGGCGCTTTATATGATAAAGACGGATTGGACATTGATTATCTTCTTGATCGTCGAGATAGCTTTGGTACGGTAACAAAGCTATTCAATAATACGATAACAAATACTGAATTATTAGAATTAGAGTGTGATATATTAGTTCCAGCTGCTATTGAGAATCAAATAACAGCGGAAAATGCTCATAATATTAAAGCGAAGATTGTAGTTGAAGCTGCAAATGGACCGACAACACTTGAAGCTACACAAATATTAACGGATCGTGGCATTTTACTAGTACCAGATGTGCTAGCATCATCCGGTGGTGTAACGGTTTCATATTTCGAATGGGTACAAAACAATCAAGGCTACTACTGGTCAGAACAAGAAGTTGAAGAAAAATTAGAAAAGATTTTAGTGAAGTCTTTTAAAGCTATTTATGATACTGCTCAAGCAAGACGTATAGACATGAGATTAGCAGCCTATATGGTAGGTGTAAGAAAAATGGCGGAAGCGTGTCGTTTCCGTGGTTGGATATAATCACATAATTTTTAAAAACAAAAAGTAGTCATTTTTATTGAATTATGAAAGAAAAACTCCTATCTTTAAAGATAGGGTTTTTCTTATTTAATGTGAAACAAGATATATATAAGATTGAAAAGGAGTGAAGAATGTGATTGAAAAAGACGCCATTATTGTTGGGGGAGGTCCATGCGGGATTGCTGCTGCCATTGCATTACAAGATATTGGCTTGCAGCCTTTAGTTATAGAAAAAGGTAACATTGTAAATTCGCTGTATCATTATCCTACTCATCAAACATTTTTCAGTTCAAGTGAAAAGCTAGAAATTGGAGATGTTGCATTCATCACAGAGAATCGTAAGCCAGTAAGAAATCAAGCGTTAGCATATTACCGTGAAGTAGTACTTCGAAAAAAGGTACGTGTTCATTCGTTTGAGAAGGTTGAAAAAGTTGAGAAAGTCTCAGACAAAAGATTTATTGTAACTTCAGAAAAAGCTACATATGTAACGCCTTATGTCATCATTGCTACCGGTTATTATGATCAACCGAATTTACTTGGTGTATCAGGTGAAGAATTACCACATGTGTATCATTATTTTAAAGAAGCGCATCCATATTTTGATTGTGATGTAACTGTTATTGGTGGAAAGAATTCCAGTATTGACGCAGCGCTAGAATTAGTGAAAGCAGGCGCTCGTGTTTCGGTTCTTTATCGAGGAAGTGTTTATTCGCCGAGTGTTAAACCGTGGATTCTCCCTGAGTTTGATGCTCTTGTGAAGAATGGCACAATCAAGATGGTGTTTAATGCACATGTAAAATCGATTACTCCTGATAAAATCACTTACATAGTTGGAGGGGAAGAGAATAAGTTAAAATCTGATTTTGTTTTTGCTATGATTGGATATCACCCAGATCATCAATTTTTACGTCAAATGGGTGTTGGGATTGATCAAGAATCGGGCCGACCAACGTTTAATTCTGAAACGATGGAAACGAATATAGAAGGTCTTTATATTGCTGGAGTTATAGCGGCGGGTAATAATGCAAATGAAATTTTTATTGAGAATGGAAGGTTCCATGGTCCATTAATTGCGAACCACATCCAAGAGAAAAAACAGGAAAAGTGTTAAACACTTTTCCTGTTTTTTATATTTATCGAAAGCTAACTTAGTTTCTAGTGAACTTCCATACGGTTAATCGGAGCTATATAAGGACTTCCGCTACTCTTATGAGTGAAATAATAAATCCATTTCTTGCAGTTTTTTTCCTTCTTCTAGTGCGGCTAAAAGCTTTAATCGGGCTTTTTGACCGTTTAAACCATTTGAGAAAACACATCCAAGATCTCTTAATTGTACTCCTCCGCCTTCGTAGCCGTATACACCTTGCGTGATCCCATTAAAACATCTAGAGACAATTACAATAGGAATATTTTGATCTACAAGCGTTTTTATGCCAGAGAGTGTACTTGGTGGTAGGTTTCCTTGGCCTAACGCTTCAATTACAAGTCCATCGATTTGTAATTGACTAAGTGCTTGTAATAGTGATGAATCCATCCCTGCGTGTGCTTTTAGAAGTGGAACATTCTTTGTTATAGATTTGACCTTGAATTTAATCGATGCAATTGGTTGATGGTGAAAGAGAGCGCCTTGTTTCGTTACAATTCCAATTGGCCCAAATTGTGGGCTCTGAAATGTGGAAACATTGCTTGTGTGTGTTTTTGTCACGTTCTGCGCTGTGTGGATTTCATCATTTAGCACAACCAATACACCTTTGTCTGCGGCTTCTTCTGTGCAAGATACACGAATTGATGAGATAAAGTTATACAGACCATCGAAGCCAATTTCATTACTAGAACGCATCGCTCCAGTCAACACAATTGGAATCGACACATCAAGAAGTAAATCTAAGAAATATGCGGTTTCTTCAAGTGTATCTGTCCCATGCGTAATGACAACACCGTCAATTTTTGTTTGACTTATCTTTTCTTCTATTATATCTCTAATCCTCAACATTTCATTTGGAGTTATATGAGGTGAGGGTAAGTTAAATGGTTCTTCAATAATTAAGGTTGCATCTTTTTGTAATTGAGTCGATGCCACGGACATCGGGTTTATCTCAGATGGTTGAACTGCTCCTGTAGATTGATCTTCAAACATAGAAATAGTTCCACCAGTATGAATAACAAGGATTTTTTTCTTCATAGCAATCCTCCTAAGTAATGAAATATGGGAATAAAAACGGTAACAAAGAAATGTAATCATACATTCGCATGAAATGCAACGTTTAAGTGAAAATAGTAAGTTAAGGTTACTGCATTTTTTCTAATAACATGGTACGATAAAATAGTCAAAAAGCTATATAGAAAAGAGGTCAGCACATGCTGGTCATAGTTACTGCTGGTATTGCCCCAGGACTGGCATTGCTAAGCTATTTTTATTTAAGAGATTATTATGGTACGGAGCCAGTTACAATTGTTTTAAGAACATTTATATTCGGCGCTGTTCTTGTGTTTCCATTGATGTTTCTTCAGTACGTATTAGACGCAGAAGGACTTATTATTAGTGATTTTATTCATTCTTTTGTCATTACTGGATTTTTAGAAGAATTTTTCAAATGGTTTATCATAATATATACTATTTATCAC
>NZ_JBALMO010000246.1:0-4624 GCF_036963345.1 Bacillus sp. JJ722 | reverse complement strand
GTTGATATACTAGTTAACAACGCTGGAATTACAAGAGATCGTACATTTCGTAAGCTTAGTGCAGATGAATGGTATGAAGTAATCAATGTAAATTTAAATAGTATTTATCATACAACTTCGGCTGTAATCCAAACGATGCTGGAACAGAAATATGGTCGAATTATAAATATTAGTTCAATTATTGGGCAAGCAGGTGCATTTGGGCAGACGAATTATTCTGCATCCAAATCGGGTATGATAGGTTTCACAAAATCATTAGCTCTTGAAACGGCAAAACAAGGGGTTACTGTAAATGCAGTTTGCCCAGGTTTTATCGATACTGAAATGTTTGCTGCTGTTCCAGAGCAAGTAATTGACCAAATCGTATCTAAAATACCAATGAAACGATTAGGATCAACACATGAAGTGGCAGAAGCTGTTCTTTTTCTTGCGAAAAGCAGTTATATAACGGGGCAAAGTATCAATGTAAATGGTGGAGCGTACATGTAGAAATGCGAATGAGTACCCTACGTTAGGGTATTTAATATGTGGGCAAATAAGGAGGAGAAACATATGGCTTTTGCTACTTCAAAAGAATTAGAATCATCATGGTTAAACATGATGCCGGATGATTTCCAAAAAGAATATAAACGTTTTTCACGAGTTTCAGAGGTTTTAACGAAAGAGCCAGAACCATTAGTAGGGCAGACTCCTAAGCAAGTCATTTGGACGAAAAATAAAGCGAAATTATACCGTTATCAACCGACGAAACCGAAGACAAAAAAAATACCAATACTTATGATTTATGCATTAATAAACAAACCGTACGTTTTAGATTTAACACCGGGGAGTAGTTTAATCGAATATTTAACTGATCGAGGTCATGATGTATTTTTAATTGACTGGGGTACACCTGGATATGAAGATCGTAATATGAAACTTGATGATTATATTTTAGACTATATTCCTAAAGCTGTTCAAAAGGTATTACGTACTACTGGTGCAGATGAAATTACGTTATTTGGATATTGTATGGGTGGTACGATGACCTCCATTTTTGCAGCGCTTCACCCAGACTTGCCAATTCGTAACTTGATTTTCTTAACAAGTCCATTTGATTTTTCTGATGCTGGATTGTATTCAAATTGGCTAGATGAACGTTACTTCAATCTAGATAAAATGGTCGATACATTTGGAATTGTCCCTCCTGAAGCGATTGATTTAGGAAATAAATTGTTAAAACCTCTTGTAAATTATCTTGGTCCGTACGTATCTTTAATGGATCGAGCCGATAATGAAACGTTTATAAAAAACTGGATGTTAATGCAGAAGTGGGTACATGATGGAATTCCATTCCCAGGTGAAGCTTACCGTCAATGGATTGGTGATTTCTATCAAAAAAATAAATTGATGAATGATGAATTAGTAATTCGTGGTCAAGAAGTACGATTAAGTAACATTAAAGCAAATCTTTTAAATCTTGCTGCTGATCGCGATCATATAGCTACACCACAACAAGTGAAACCATTATTGAATAAAGTATCTAGTAAAGATAAAACATTTGTAGTTATACCGGCTGGTCATGTCTCTATTACGGTTGGTGGAGCTGCAAATAATAAAACATATCCAACCATAGATAAATGGTTAATCGACCATTCTAAATAAGGGTTGTAAGTAAAGAAGCCAGTAAACTTTGTCAGAGATAAAGTTTACTGGCTTTTATTGATGTATGAAAATAGCTTTATGATTAAAATAAGTAATGTGAAACAATTTTCATATACGACTTAGCGATAATCAATAATGCTCTTTCATCAAAGTCGAATTTTGGATGGTGATGTGGCCAGTGTGTAGCTTCATCATCATTTTGTGCACCTACTCTAAAATAGGTGCCCGGTTTTTCAAGTAAAAAATATGCAAAGTCTTCAGCCCCCATTGAAGGTTGCATGTCGATTATAGAATCTTCATCAAAATGTTCAGCCAATAATTCTTTCACAAGTTCAGTTTCCGCAGGGTGATTATAAAGAGCAGGATAGCCATGTGTATAATCTATTGAATAAGATGCTCCAAAAGCGGTTGTAACGCCATCTATGATGCTATAAATTGTGTTTTCTATTTCAGTTCGCACTTTGCTATCAAAAGTACGTACTGTTCCTTCTAATGTTGCTGTATCGGCAATTACATTAAAGGCACTCCCAGATTGAAACTTACCAATTGTTACTACTGCTGAGTGAAAAGGGTTTACACTACGGCTTACAATCTTTTGTAAGGCATTTACAATGTCACTACCAATTACAATGGAATCAATGGCATCTTGAGGTCGTGCACCATGTCCACCTTTCCCTTGAATATGAATGGTGAATTTATCTGCAGCAGCCATTTGATAACCTTTTCCAACTAGTATTTTTCCAAGTGGTGTTTGCGAATCAAGGTGAACACCAAATATAAAATCAACTTGATCTAATACACCTTCTTCAACCATTGCTTTTGCTCCTCCTGGAGGGTATTCTTCTGCTGGTTGAAAAATAAAAATAACTGTTCCTTTCAATTGATCACGAAAAGTACTTAATGCCGCGGCTGTTCCAAGTAATGCAGCCGTGTGCCCATCATGCCCACATGCGTGCATGACACCAGGTTTAATAGATTTATAAGGAACTTCTTTCTCATCCTGGATGGGTAATGCATCGAAATCAGCTCGCAATGCAATGGTTTTACCAGGTTGATTTCCTTTCAGCATACCAGTTAAGCCATATCCACCTATACCTGTTTTAACATCTACTCCAAATTCAATTAGCTTTTCTTTAATATATTTAGCCGTTTCTTCTTCTTGAAAAGACAATTCTGGATTTTGATGCAAATGTCTTCGCCATCCGACGATATTGTGGTAATTTTCCGTTAATTTTTGTTCTATTTCTTCAAGTACATTTATATGTGAAGCCATTTTACCATCTCCTTATTCATTACTATAGTTTATTTCACTGAGAAACTATCATATCCTTTTCTTTATAGGAGATTGGTAGTTTCTTTTTTTATCAAATTATTTTAATTCATCTGGAATATACCAATAGCCATGTTTATTATTTTCGTCCATGTACTTTTTGAATTCCTTGGATTGATATGCAGCAATTACATCTTTAGCCCACTTCGTGTCTTTATTTGCTTCATTAACTACAGCTACTAATTCAAATTTTTCTAATACATCTTCTGCAAGTAAGCTTAATTCTGGATCTAGTTTAGATGCATACACAATACTACCAGGTATGACCCCATAATCTAAGTCAGTTAATGAGCGGGGAATGGTAGCGGAATCCATTTCAACAATTTTTAAATGATATGGATTTTCGACGACATCTTCTGCAGTAGCTTTAACTAGCTCAATACCATCTTTTAGCTTTATTAATTTTGCTTTTTGAAGAAGAGCATATCCTCTAGCTGCATTAGAAGGATCATTTGGTATACCAATCGCATCACCTTTCTTAACGTGATCCAAGGATGTTTTTCTTCCTGGGAAAATAGCTGCAGGTACTGTTGGTACAGGGGTTAAGCTCACAAGATTAGCGTTTTTGTTCTCATTAAAAGTATTCATATAGGCGGAATGTTGATCAACGTTTAAATCTACCTCGCCCTCACTTAAAGCAACATCGGCTTGAAGTAACTCCGTAAACTGTTTGTCTTCAATTGTATAGCCCTTTTCTTCTAAGATTGGTTTAACGGCTTTTAAGAAAAGCTCGCTATAAGGACCAGGTGATGTCGCTACAATAATTTTCTTTTTCTCTTTTCTTTCCGAGCTAGTTTCTTTTCCACATCCAATAAGAAATACTGTCAATAAAGCCAATAAACTAATGAATACCATCACTTTGTTCATTATCTTTTCTCCTTTAAGTATGAAATGAATTATGCCAAAACAAAAACTAATCATTTAATTCTTAGTTAATTGGTATGGATAATATGGTATTTACTATATTACTTATCTTTATATTTGGCAACCTTAATTTTCCATTTTTCTAATTGGTTTGAAGAGCTTACTGCATTTATTGGTAATGTATTAAAAATCATTATTAATGGACGATAGGTTAAAAAACTATTTGAACATGAAGAATTCTTAAAACAACTGTGATTGTAGAGAATTTACTATGTTACCAGCCTAGTAGGCTGGTTTTTCTTGTGCTGTTTAGATAAAGATGTGAAAGACATGAAAAAATAAAAAAGACTTCAATAATGAAGTCACTACTAAATCTCTTCATAAAAGAATGTAAAAATCATCTTTTCTCTAAATCTTTAGCCGTCTTACTAGTTTCCACAGTTTTCTCATCCTTCATTGTATCGAATAATATATCCATCATTGTAGATGAAACTCCGTACCAGTAGTTTTCATTTTTAAAATGGTGAAGTAAATGATGTTTTTTTAAGTAACGCCCATATGCAGTCATAGGCTTCACTGGGCGATGAGCAATATAATGCTTCCACTCATAAATTAATAACATATTAATTAGTCCACCTGCAAAGGCCAATGTGTAAGTTAATGATGAAGTAAGTAGATAAAATAAGAAAGATAATATGAAGAAATTAGGGATGCTGTACCAAATAGGTAAAAATAATAAAAACAAATTATTAGGATCTGAATGATGATCATAATGTAAACGTTTTA
>NZ_JBALMO010000245.1:0-1073 GCF_036963345.1 Bacillus sp. JJ722 | reverse complement strand
TTGGCCTGTTCTACGTGTTCATTTGATTTAATCGTGACAGAATACGTTTTACTTTTAGAGCCTTCTTTATAACACCCTTCTTGGAAAGGACATGCTTTACATTTTTCTATATCAAAATAAAAGGTTAAAGCCTGATTACCCTTTGCCCCACTTTTCTTTCCTGTTCGTGCTTTACGAACCGCCATGTGTCCTGCTTTACAAACATACATCCCTGCGTCTTTGTTGAATTCGAATTCTTCTTCTTTTTTACGTATTCCTTGTGTAAGAAGAGGATGTAATTTAGAGACTAATTGTAGTTCTTGGTTGTTCGCAAATTGTATGTTCTTTTTTTCTGAGTAAGCTGTATCTCCAATGATTGTATCTATTTTCATGCCTGTTTGTTGGCTTTTTTCTACAAGTGTTTGGAGGTACTTCCCATCGCTTTTTTCTCCAGTTGTGATGACGGCAGCTGTAATAATACGTTCTTCATTCATCGCAATATGTGTTTTATAACCAAAGAATGACGAATCTGCCGTTTTATGCCCGACACGCGCATCTCGGTCGTCTGAATAGGCTAATTGTTCCTGATAATCCTCAACGATTTCTTTTACGTAATTGAGCTTTTCTTTGATATTTGGATAATGACGAATGGTCTCTTCTTTTTCGATGACTTGAATGACTTTTTGACAGTAATCTAGTTCATCTACTAGTTCATTCGTCGTTGGTTTCGATGGGAATTTCTCTTTCATCTTCTCATCTACTTGATAGACAGCTTTTCTAAGTAGTTTGGATTTTTCAACAAGAAATTCTTTTGGTGTTTTTTGATTGTAACGAGCTTTTGTATGAGTGGCATCCACAATGATTGAGGTACTATGAATTAGCTCTTTTTCAAGGGCGATTTCAACTGTTTTTTGGATAAGCATATCTAATAAGCTCACATCTTTAAGACGAAGCTTACGGAATTTCGTTAATGAACTTGGGTTAATCACACTTTCTTCTGGAGCCATATCCAAAAAGTATTTAAAGGACATGTCATATTTGGAACGCTCAACGACGTCCACATCAGATAAATCAAAAATAGTTTTTAGCAATAA
>NZ_JBALMO010000244.1:0-4395 GCF_036963345.1 Bacillus sp. JJ722 | reverse complement strand
TTGATGTTAAACCAACATTATTGCATTTGCTGGGAATTGATACAAAGGGTAATATTGAATTTGGATCAGATGTATTCTCTGAAGATAACTTAGAATTCACGGTCTTACGTGATGGAAGTTTCATTACAAAAGATTATGTGTATACAAGAGAAAAGCTATACGATAAGAAAACAGGTGAGCAAATTGAAGATACAAGCCTCGTAGAACCATATATAGAAAAAGCAAAAAAAGAACTGGAACTCTCTGATAGGGTTATCTACGGTGATTTACTTCGATTCGACGATGAAAATAAATATGAATCTAAATAACAAGAAGCGGTTTCTTATTGAAACCTCTTGAAAGTTCATTGATTAAGTTATGGGCATGGGCTCGGTAATATACCGGTCTCATGCTTTTTTTGCCTTCATGAGCGTCAAAAAATCATTTTAAAAAGGGATAAAAAAATAGGTTAATTGCAAAACAATTTATTATTGTTAGAATTATATACTTGAAAGAAGTATATAATTCTGTTAGTTAAATTTATCCTATGGATAGAACAAGTTTAATTAAAGGTCACTTAGAAATGTGTGTATTATCGATTTTGTCAAAAGGAAAAAGCTATGGTTATGAAATTATGAAAGAGTTAGAAAAACACAATCTAAAATTGAAAGGAGTAGGAAGCATATATCCCATTTTGACTAAGCTTAAGGATCAAGAATGGGTCGATACTTCTCGTGAAATGACAGAAAGTGGAAAGGTTAGAGTGTATTATGAAATCAATGAGAAAGGGAAATTGTATTTACAAATAAAAATTAATGAGTGGTTAGAGTTACAAAAAGATATAAAGTCCCTATTGCAAGAAGGTTTGAAAGGAGATCTTTTGGAATGAACAGTGAAATGAGCATAGCAGAAAAACATTTTTTAAATGAAGTTCTTGAAGAGCTAAAGGAATATCAAATAAGTTCAAAGGATAGAAGAAATATTAAACAGCAGATTTTAGAACATATTCAAGAATCTCGTGAACACGGTGAAGATGGTATATATGAATTAGGTGATACAACAACATTTGTTAAAGACTTCTTAGAAATTAATGGAATAGATCTACATTCTGAAATAAAACAGATACGAAAGACTAAAAGTAGAACAGGATTTTTATTTGCAATAGGTATTTTCACATTAATCGGTACCTACCTTGGCTCCCAGCTAATATTATCTATTTTTTTAACAGATTCATTTAGTCCGTTAAATACCAATGATTCGTTTGACTATAACATCTTTTATCGGATATCAGATAATTCGTGGTGGAATGCCATATTAATGATCTCTAGCATTTCTATTTCTTTATTAGTTGCCATGCTTGTTATGTTCTTTGTGAAAAAAAAATAAAAATCAGGAGAAAACATTTAATGAAAATAGTCTCAATTTTCACAAAATATATATTGGTAAGTTTCTTATTATTTTCATTTACTCTTTTTCTACCAATCTCACAAATCTCAGCAGAACAAAACATCAAGACAAAATTAGACACTTATATAGAAAACTTTTTAGAAGAATATCGGATTCCGGGAGCTTCAATTGCTATTGTCCATGAAAATGATATTTTTTACTCAAAAGCATGGGGCGTAACGGGAGAAACCGAGGAAAAAGTAACAACTAAAACGCCTTTTACTATTGGATCGATAAGTAAATCATTAACCGGATTAGCTATAATGAAGTTAATGGAAGAAGGTATGGTCGACCTTGAGGACCCAGTTCAAAAGTATATCCCATGGTTTACACTAAAAGATAAAAAGGCAGCATCTCAAATTACAATTAAACATTTACTTACTCATACAAGTGGAATCAGTACATATTCTGGTCTATTAATATCAGACAGAGAATCTAAAAATTTTGATGCAATCAAGAATAATGTAAAAGATCTATCAAAAGTTGAGCTTACTGCACCTCCAGGAGACAAATATCACTATAGTAATGCGAATTTTCTGATACTAGGCACTCTCATCGAAGAGGTTACCAACAAAACATATTCTAAGTACATGGAACAGGAAGTATTTTTACCATTAGGCATGAAAAATGCAGCAGCTGATAATGATACTGCTTATAATAGAGGATATTTAGCAGGTTATCAGTCGTGGTTAGGATTTCCGGTTAAAAGTTCGGTAACATATGATAATGGAGGAGCACCATATGGATACATAGCCGCAAGTGCAGAAGATATGGTTCAATACATAAAATTCTTAAGTCAGCAAGAAAACAAAACGTTTTTAAATGAAGATACGATGAATCTCTATGTATCTCCTCAAGTTCAAACTGGTGAAGATCGCTACTATAGCCTTGGTTTAAGAATCACAAATCCAGATTCTAAGGACAGAATGATTTGGCATTCAGGTTCAACTCCTGATTCACATGCAGAACTGTTTTCCATACCTGAAACAGGTTGGGGTGGAGTGATTCTTACTAATAAAAATCATACTTTCGAAGAATATCAACTTGTATATCTCAAACAAGGGATAATAAATATATTAAATGGTGATGATCCAGTTGAAATACCTCCATATAATTCGATAATCCAGCTAGTTACAATAGTAATTGTAAGCCTACTTTTTGTAATGTTCATTTATCAATTAATAAAGATTAAATCAGGCAAAGTCCGTAAAAGAATTGCATGGCGTATCTCTGGATTCATTTGTTTGCTGCTAGCAATTGCTGTCATTCCGTTGCTAACTTATATAGTGGCGTCACCATGGCATACTATAAAAGTATTTACTGCTGATATGGCATTCCTCATGATCATAATGGTGTCTCTATTGGCATTGAATGGTTTACTATCAGTATATATTTCATTTAAAGACAAATAGAAAAAGGCTATTAACAAATATTAAGATGACACTTCCTAAACTGATAAATAAATAGGAAGTGTCTTTTTTATACGAAAATCTATAATAAAAGTATATAATTCAGACTTTTATTTTTTATAAATACTCTGCTGATTATGAAACATATTCTAATGTGGAATCGTGGAAGTTATAGAAGTATTAAGGATACATAATTCGGTTATATTCTAATATTTATTCAACATTTGAAGGTTATTCGGAATTAGAGGCAATTTTAATCTGTGTATGGATATTATCCTCTATAAATAGACAGTATAAAACCGCTACAAGTAATTGTAAGTGGTACACTACTATTTATAGGTGATTTTATAGTGTCAAGAAGAAATTATCACTCAGATGAGTTAAGTAGTTCGTAGTTATTTGAAGGGTGAAGGGAGTTATATAACATGGGCGAATCGATATGGATTAAAAAGCAAAACACAGCTTGAAAAATTAAGTGAAATGGTATAAACCAAAAGGTACTGTTTAAATATGAGGGAGAATGGTCTAGGTGGAAGAGGGATTCCTAACCCATTGAAGGAGGATTTAAACCTGACGATTATTTAGACTTACGAGAAGGTAAACATGTAACTTCAAAGCCTCTACTAAAAATGATATAAGTTAGATAGGAGACAAATATGAAGAGTAAGAATCCAAAAATTGATAGGGGCGATATTTATGCTGTTCAATTACAAAAAGGTAAGTGGGGAGCAGGTAAGTGGGGAGCCTATAAAGTATTAAGAAAAGATTATGGATCGTTTTTATTAATGTTGACAGACTATTATGATGATAAGATTCCAACATTAAATGACCCTGAAATATATGAGTTTTTTAAAGATCCTGCTTTCCAAGATCCTGACAATATTGATCCTACTATAGCTGTAGATGAAGTTGATACTTACTTATTATGGGTTGATGGGTATCCTTCTGAAAATTTCAAAAAAATTGGTACAGTAGCATTAACAAAAGAAGAAGAGGAAATGGAATGCTCTTTATTCGGAGGACCTTGGAAGTATTCCATACCAATAACTCCAGTCATAAGAGAAATGCAGTTGAATGGAATTGGTACACTTGATGAAATTTTTGACTTACTGAATGAAAGTGATACCGAAAGTAAAACAGAATCTTATCCGATGATGGAGGAACTTCAATTTTGGAGTTTTATTGATTTATTGCAAGGAAAACGGAATAAACCCATTAAAAAGAATGTAAATAGTGTAATAAAAAAATTACGTGAAGAACCTTTAGATAAGATTTATTCCTTCGCTGAAACATTGAGCCATAAACTATTCCTACTGGATACACCAACTCATGCTCAACAATTACAAAATAATGAACAATATTTCTCACCTGATGCATTCTTATATGCAAGATGCGCAGTTGTAGCTTCAGGACAAGCTACATTTGAAAATATTTTGCAAAATCCACATTTATTAGACCTAAACATGGATTTCGAAGATTTATTAACAATTGCTTCTAAAGCTTATGAGAGAAAAATGGATGATTTCTTTTATTATGTTACTAATATGATTATGAAACATAT
>NZ_JBALMO010000243.1:0-1813 GCF_036963345.1 Bacillus sp. JJ722 | reverse complement strand
GAAATGCTGAAACGGCCCGTTCAGCCCCGACAAGCATAAGACAGCTCTCAGTAGGAAATCCGGTTTTGATTTCCGGAAGAGAGATGGCTTATGACCTCGAGGGGCTGGCCGTTGAAGCTAGACACATCGAATCGCTTATCAGCTCTTCGTGTTTCCTTTATCTCAGTCGAAGGGCTCCAGTCCATACGGAGCATAACGGGCGCTTCCGCTTTTCTTGTTACATGTTTCTTCTATACTGGCCGCCTACTTCGTAGAGGGCGCGTGTGATTTGTCCAAGACTAGCTACATTTACACAATGCATTAATTCGTTGAAAATATTTTCTCCGCTTATCGCCACTTTTTTCAAGTTGTGTAAAGCTTCTTCTGTTTGGTCTTTATGCTTCGCTTGGAATGCGCGCAAATTCGTAATTTGGCCTTCTTTTTCTTCTAGTGTCGCCCTTGCCAACTCGATGTTGTTTAAATCCTCTTCTGTTGGTGGATTTGGATTCAAGTAGGTGTTTACACCGATGATTGGCAGCTCTCCAGTATGTTTCTTCATTTCATAATACATAGATTCATCCTGGATTTTTCCGCGTTGATATTGTGTTTCCATCGCTCCTAGAACACCACCGCGATCATTTAAACGCTCAAACTCTTGGAGCACTGCTTCTTCTACTAAATCCGTTAATTCTTCCACGATAAATGATCCTTGTAAAGGATTTTCATTTTTCGTTAAACCATGCTCTTTAGTGATAATCATTTGAATAGCCATCGCTCTACGAACTGACTCTTCAGTTGGAGTTGTAATCGCTTCATCATATGCATTCGTATGCAATGAATTGCAATTGTCGTGAAGCGCCATTAAAGCCTGAAGTGTAGTACGAATATCATTGAAGTCTATCTCTTGTGCGTGAAGAGATCGACCTGATGTTTGGACATGATATTTAAGCTTTTGACTACGTTCATTAGCTCCATAACGATTTCTCATTACAGTAGACCAAATTCTTCGAGCCACTCGACCAATTACTGTATATTCAGGATCTAATCCATTCGAAAAGAAGAATGATAAGTTCGGTGCAAAATCATCAATCTTCATACCTCTACTTAAATAATATTCTACATACGTAAAACCATTAGATAATGTAAACGCTAATTGAGAGATTGGGTTTGCTCCCGCTTCTGCAATATGATAGCCAGAAATCGATACAGAATAGTAATTTCTCACATTATTATTAATAAAGTATTCTTGAATATCCCCCATCATACGTAGCGCAAATTCGGTAGAGAATATACAAGTATTTTGACCTTGATCTTCTTTTAAGATGTCTGCTTGAACCGTACCACGAACTGTTTGAAGTGTATATTGCTTCACTTCTTCTTTCTCTTCAGCCGTTAAGGATCTCCCCAATTCAAGTTCTTTCTTCTCTACTTGTTGAATAATAGCTGTATTTAAGTACATAGCCAAAATAATAGGCGCTGGTCCATTAATAGTCATAGAAACAGAAGTAGATGGTAGGCAAAGATCAAAACCACTATATAACTTTTGCATATCTTCTAATGTACAAATACTAACTCCACTTTCACCAACTTTACCAAAGATATCTGGACGATGATCCGGATCTTCACCATATAAGGTAACTGAGTCGAAAGCTGTACTCAAACGCTTCGCATCATCATCTTTGGATAGATAGTGAAATCTCTTATTTGTTCTTGTAGGTGAACCTTCACCTGCAAACTGACGCTTTGGATCTTCACCTTCACGTTTGAAAGGAAACACACCAGCAGTATATGGGAAATAACCAGGTACATTTTCTTTATAAACCCACGTTAAAAT
>NZ_JBALMO010000242.1:0-7338 GCF_036963345.1 Bacillus sp. JJ722 | reverse complement strand
AACGAAGAGTTAGCATTTGGTTGCTAACTCTTCGTTCGCTTGTTTGTTGTTTTATAAATTATAAAAATAATTCGTTTCTACGTAATTATTATCTTTTATTACCAAGATTATTGTTACTGAAATCAAAAATAATAAGTAGGACGACTGAATAATGTAGGGTCGTTAAGGAGGAATTTACGATGGGTGTAGTTGTTAGAAATGAAATAATGCCATTGAAAAAAGTATTATTACACAGGCCTGGAAAAGAAATAGAAAATTTAACACCAGAATACTTGGAAAGGCTTTTATTCGATGATATTCCGTGGCTTGAGAAGGCTCAAAGTGAGCATGATGCCATGGCAAAGGTATTGCAAGAGAACGGGGTAGAAGTTGTTTACTTAGATGACCTTACAGCTGAAGTATTGAATGATCCAAAAGTGAAAGAGGAGTTTTTGTATCAATTCATTGCTGAAGCAGGCGTTAAATATCCTGGTACAGTCAAAAGAGTATATGAGTATTTAAATGCGATTAAAGATAACAAGGAATTGGTTAGAACAACAATGGCAGGAATTAGAAGAAAGGAATTGCCAGCAGATAAACAAGTAAGTTTAGCTGGATTGGTGAACCAAAAATATCCGTTCGTAACTGATCCTATGCCAAACCTTTATTTTACAAGGGATCCATTTGCAACTATAGGGGATAAAATCAGTTTGAACAAAATGTATTCCGTAACAAGGAATCGCGAAACGATTTATGCAGATTACATTTTTAAATATCATCCTGATTATAATGATACGCAGAAAGTATACAATCGGGACTTTGATAATCCAATTGAAGGTGGAGATATTTTAAATATCTCGGCTGAAGTAATCGCTGTAGGTATTTCGCAAAGAACTTCTCCTGAAGCAATTGAGGAATTAGCTAGACAGCTTTTCTTCAAGACGGAAGGAAATTTAATAACAACTGTTCTTGCTATTGATATTCCGAAATCTCGTGCTTATATGCATTTAGATACAGTGTTTACGCAAGTGGATCATAATAAGTTTACGATTCATCCACATATTCAAGGCCCTCTTCAAGTATTTGAGCTTACAAAAGGAGAAGGATCTAACGAGTTAAAAATCGAGAAGTTGAACATGGAATTAGATAAGATTCTTTCTAAGTATCTTCATACAGAAGATGTTGTGTTAATTCCATGTGGTGGTGGAGATGATATCGTAGCTGAGCGTGAACAATGGAATGATGGTTCTAATACATTATGTATCAAACCAGGACATGTAATTGTTTATTCTCGAAATTATATTACAAATCAACTGTTAGAAGAGCATGGCATTACAGTTCATATTATTCCTTCCTCTGAGTTATCAAGAGGTAGGGGAGGCCCTCGTTGCATGTCAATGCCGCTTCTTAGAGAAGAAAAATAACGATAAGAACATTTAGTGGAGGTATTATAAATGGTAGTTAATTTGAGAGGTCGCTCGTTTTTGAAATTATTGGATTTTAGTCCAGCGGAAATCCGTTATCTTATAGATTTATCAAAAAACTTAAAGAATTTAAAGAGAGCAGGTATTGCTCATGACACGTTACGAGGAAAGAACATCGTGCTTCTTTTCGAAAAAACGTCTACAAGAACGCGATGCTCATTTGAAGTAGCAGCTTATGATTTAGGAATGGGCGTTACATTCTTAGATGCAGCGTCTTCTCAAATGGGGAAAAAGGAATCGATTGCTGATACAGCACGAGTGCTTGGAAGAATGTATGACGGTATTGAATATCGTGGATTCTCACAAGAAATTGTAGTCGATTTAGCGCGTTATGCAGGCGTGCCTGTCTGGAATGGATTAACCGATGAATTCCATCCTACACAAATGATTGCCGACTTACTAACCATTGAAGAAAAGCTAGGGAGATTAAAAGGCGTCAACTTTGTTTACATGGGGGATGCAAGAAATAACATGGGGAATTCTTTAATGGTAGCGTGTGCGAAGATGGGATTGAATTTTACGGCATGTGCTCCTAAAGAATTATTTCCAGCTGAAGATTTAGTTGAAATTTGTAAAGAAATTGCCGAAACGTCTGGATCAACGATTACTTTAACGGAAGATGTTTCAGCAGGAACGAAAAATGCTGATGTTATCTATACAGATGTATGGGTATCGATGGGTGAACCTGATGAAGTGTGGGAAAGCCGTTTGAAACTATTGAAGCCATTCCAGGTGAATAAATCAGTTATGAGTAATGCAAATCCAGAAGCTATCTTCATGCATTGTTTACCAGCCTTCCATGATTTGAAAACAGAGGTAGGTAAGAAAGTTGGAGAGAAATTCAATATTTCAGAAATTGAAGTAACAGATGATGTTTTTGAATCGAAACAATCTGTTGTCTTCGATGAAGCTGAAAATAGAATGCACACAATTAAGGCCATTATACTAGCAACAATCGGCTCATAAAAGGAGACAGAGTGAATGGGTAAACGATTAGTTATTGCTTTAGGTGGAAATGCATTAGGAAATACGGCAGAAGAGCAACTGGAATTAGTGAAACATACAGCGAAAACCATTGCCGATTTAGTTGGAGAAGGAAATACCGTTATTGTTGGTCACGGAAATGGGCCCCAAATTGGTATGATCAATCTTGCGATGGAGTATGCAGCAACAAATGGTGCAAACACTCCTCCAATGCCTTTTCCTGAATGTGGTGCGATGAGCCAAGGTTATATTGGATATCATCTTGAACAAGCCATTAAACAGGAATTAACTAATCGCAATATAGATAAGGAAGTTGCATGTATTATTACCGAAGTAGTTGTGGATATTAATGATGAAGCATTTACTAATCCAACAAAACCAATCGGCTTGTTCTATAGCAAAGAAGAAGCAGATGCGATAGCTAAAGAGAAAAACTATTCGTTTGTTGAAGATGCAGGAAGAGGGTTTAGACGAGTTGTACCGTCACCGACTCCACAAGAAATAGTTCAATTGAATGTAGTTAAGCAGTTAATTGAACATGATGACGTTGTTATTACAGTAGGGGGCGGGGGTATCCCTGTTGTTAAACGAGATAATAACAATGAAGGTGTTGCCGCTGTCATTGACAAAGATAAATCATCTTCAAAGTTAGCTCAAGACCTCAATGCGGAAATGTTAGTTATTTTGACAGCTGTTGAACGAGTTGCCATCAACTATAATAAGCCGAATCAAAAAGATTTAGCAAAAATGACTGTCACTGAAGCGGAACAGTACATTAAAGAAGGTCACTTTGCTCCGGGATCAATGTTACCTAAAGTCGAAGCTTGTCTAAGCTTTGTAAAGAATACGCCTGGAGGAAAAGCTATCATCACTTCTTTAGAGAAAGCCAAGGAAGCATTACAGGGGACAACGGGAACCATTATCGAATCATAAAACAAATTTTTATTTGTAAATGGATGACGAACTTTTGGGCGTCATCCATTTATGAATAGTGATTAATGTAAAGAAGGTGAACAGATTGACAACTACGAAAAAGAAGAAGAAGTTTCAATTTCCAACAGCTTATACAGTGCTTCTTGCATTGACCATTATTGTGGGGTTAGTTACCCAATTCGTACCTCAAGTTATTCCTGCTAAAGTAAGTGATGTTCTGATGGCTCCAGTTACAGGGATGATCGGAATTAAAGATTCGGCTATTCAAAGTCACATCACTGAAAAAATGCAAAACGAAAGTATTCCAAAAGCATTAGAGTATTTAAAAGGTGCTGAAGGCAATTATATTAACGTTGCAAACGAAGGAACACTAGCAGGAGCAATTGATGTTGCCTTTTTCATTTTGATTATTGGTGGATTTTTAGGTGTTGTTACGAAAACCGGTGCTCTAGATGCAGGTGTTGCTGCTATTGTAAATAAAATGAAAGGAAAAGAAATTATATTAATTCCTGTATTGATGTTTATTTTTTCTCTTGGTGGTACGTCATATGGTATGGCTGAGGAAAGTTTAGCCTTCTATGCTTTGATTACGGCTACGATGCTTGCTGTTGGTTTTGATCCTTTAGTTGCTGCGGCAACTATTATGCTCGGCGCTGGATGTGGAACATTAGGTTCGACTGTTAATCCTTTTGCTCCAGGAGTTGCGGCTGCATCAGCTAAGTCAGTCGGAGTAGCGATTAACCAAGGAACAATTATTATCATGGGCGTCATGTTATGGCTTGTCACTTTAGCAATAGCGATTTTCTTTGTTATGTCTTATGCCAAAAAGGTAAAGAAAGATCAGGCAAAATCCTTATTAACGGAAGCTGAGTGGAAGAATGCTAAAGAAGCTTACAGTAGTAACAATGAAGAAACGGCAGAATTTACAGGCCGTAGAAAATTAGTATTAGTTCTGTTCGGGATTTCTTTTCTTATTATGATTCTAGGAATTATCCCGTGGGAGGATTTCGGTGTCAGCTTTTTTGCTAAATATACAGGGATGTTAACAGGTTCACCCCTTGGGCAATGGTCATTCCCAGAACTGACGGCTTGGTTTGTTGTTATGGCAATTATTATTGGTCTTGTTTATCGATTAAGGGAAAAGGATCTTGTAGATTCCTTTATTGTTGGTGCAGCCGATATGGTAGGAGTTGCATTAATTCTAGGTATAGCTAGAGGGATATCCTTCATCATGTCAAATTCAGGATTGGATTTATTCATTTTAGATAAAGCATCGAATGTTTTAAACGGTATTTCAGGCATCGCGTTTGTAGGTATGGCTTATATAATCTACATAGGTTTGTCGTTCTTAATACCTTCATCATCGGGGTTAGCAACCGTATCAATGCCGATTTTTGCGCCTTTAACGAAAAATTTAGGATTATCCCCTGAAGTAATGATCATGATTTTCAGTGCTGGATCAGGTATTGTGAATTTATTCACACCTACTTCTGGTGTTGTAATGGGAGGCTTAAGCATTGCAAAGGTGGAATATTCTACTTGGATAAAGTTTGTTTGGAAGGTCCTTTTAGCGATTTTCATTGCTTCCTTAATCATATTATCAATCGGAATGATGATGTTCTAAAAAAGAAGGATGAGTAATTTTGGGAATTGTTAGCTTTTTTTCAGTCGTGTTTTTTATATTTACTGTTGTACTTTCATTTTCAAGAAAGAAAACAGGGAATCTGTATATAGTGTTTGGAACATTAACGTTTGTTTTTATTCTTCTATTTGGATCGTCTCCGAGTGTTAATGTCTCGTTTCAATCACTTAACACCTTTTTAATTATTTCAATCATGCTGCTGTTATTCGGTATGATGAATGGAATCATTGCACTATTCTTTTTTAACTTACCTAGACGTCTTTGTTTCATATGTTCTATTTTAGGTACTCTTTTGTTAATGGCATTCTTTTTTAATCTGAAAGGGATCATCGTATATATGTATGTTCCTGTGTTATTGGTTTCCATTCTTAATAAACTAACGGATTTAAACTTGGTTAAAAAGAATATATAAGAATTAGAATAATCGACGAATGGATAGTAGAAATTCTGTTAAGTAGCTATTGCTAAGAAGCCAAGTTTGTTCTTGGCTTCTTATTTTAGCATCTGTAGTAAGGAATTGAATTTTGATAAGGATACCAATAGTAAGATGGTATTGTATATTGAGGCATATTATAACAATTTACATATTGATAAGGATATTGTTGTGATTTATTTTTAATTTGCTTCGTACAATTCTTTGGAGGACCGATAAATGTTGTTGTCTGAATCGGAGCGATTGCTTTTTTCCACTTCTTTTCGTCTAAACAATAGGTCTTTGCCATAATATTCGAGGGAGTTAGTTTTAAAATGTCGGAGCCAAGAATGACTTCAGGTGTCGGAGCATCGAAAATAGCGAGTAGATGTGTTTGATCGATGGTAGCTTCTTCGTAATGCCACCACCCTTGGGGAATATTGGCTACTTGACCAGGTGTAATAGAATACGTTTGGATTCGCTTGGTGAATGGATTAAGTAGTGAAACATTAGCAGCTCCCGAAATACAATACACTAATTCTGCAGCGTTTTGATGATAATGTGGCTCAACAACATTATCCTTACTTAGGTAAATATCCAATAATGAAACATTTTCTAAAGTGTTTAATTGGTTGATACCTAATAGATTAATAAAGTTTTGATTATCTTTTACAAAGAAATTGTTAGTATTTACATCAAATGTGAATTGTGCAGAAGGTGAAGTATAGTCTACATTCGATACCATAGTGGAAACCACCTTTTTATAATTGTAATGTGTGGAGTAATCACATTCCATGCATGATATGTGCCATTTACCAACATGGTGCAAGATTATCCAGATGGCAAGAATTTATGTAGTTACAAATGATCTGAATAAATAGAAAGGGATATGTCATCGTCTAACGCCTCTATTTTTACATGGTTTTATTTACAATAAAATATAAAGTTTGCTATTATATAAATGGATATTATTATCCAAAAAATTCACATATTTAAAGGAGCTAATTTCATGATTATCCAATTCATTCGTTATAGATAAGAAAAGGTATAGACTGTCATCAAATCCGCATTATTTTTTGAAATTTAGTGAGGGTTTATTTGTCTATGCCTTTTTTCATTTATTGATAAAACGAATGAATGAGGTGTCTTTAATGTCAAAAAAGACTAAGAAAATGGAGAGTGCGCTTTTAGTAAGTGACTTTGAATCTATTTTTAAGTGTCCTATCTGTGAATCGCCAATGAAAGTAATAGACTTTAAAAGTTTAAGTTGCAGTAATAATCATACATTTGATTTTGCTAAACAAGGATACATTAACTTGCTTACTCATCAAATGAAAACTAAGTATGGTAAGGCTCTCTTTGAAGCAAGAAGGAAGCTAATTGTTGAGGGTGAGTTTTTTCAACCATTAAGTGCAGCAATTACTGAAATAATTGGAAAGCAAGTGAATGCATTTGCTGGTGACATATCCATACTTGATACAGGTTGTGGCGAGGGGTCACATCTTATTAACGTATGTGATAGGCTTCGTACTAAATTTAATCAAAAAGTAACTGGTGTTGGAATTGATATTGCAAAAGAAGGGCTCTTTGAAGCTGCTAAGCATTATAGTAATACCATCTGGTGCGTATCAGACCTTGCTAATACAAGACCTTGCTAATACACCATTTAAGGCTCAACAATTTGATGTTATTCTTAACATTTTATCACCTTCAAATTATGCCGAATTTAATAGATTATTAAAAGATGATGGTTTAGTAATCAAGGTTGTTCCACGAGCTGACTATTTAATAGAGTTAAGGGAAGCATTATTTGATCCGTCAAGCAAACAATCATATTCTAATGCGGAGACAGTTGAACTATTTCACGCAAATTTTCATAACGTTGAATGTTTGCATTTGAATTA
>NZ_JBALMO010000241.1:7452-8193 GCF_036963345.1 Bacillus sp. JJ722 | reverse complement strand
ATAAGATGGTTTCGCATACTTTGGCTGTATGCCCAGTTCGCTCATTGAACGACCAATGCGGCATCTAGATACCGTATAGCCAGCTTTTTTAAAGCTATTTTTAGTTTACGATTGCCATACACTTGTCTATTTCGTTGAAGATGAACTGTTTTTTTTCTTTTAATGTCTGTTCTTCAGTCCGTTTTTCTTGTTCTTTTTGAGTTGCAGTACCTGTGTTATAGTAAAAAGTACTTAGAGCTATTTGCAGGATTTCGCACATTGCTTATACCGAATATTTATGGCGATTTTGTTCAATCACTTCTATTTTCGTCCCATGATCAGCGCGGCTTGCTTTAAAATATCAACTTCCACTTCAAGTTGCTTATTTCTCTTTCTTAATTCAATTAACTCCTGGTCTTCAGGACGACGATTGTCTTTCTCCTTAAAGGAGCCTGTTTGTTGAAATTGTGTGATCCATCGATCTAATGCTGATGCCGTTAATTCATATTCACGAACAATACCTTTACAGATTTTTCCGTTTTCATATAAGGCAACCACTTGCTTTTTAAAATCTGTAGTAAATGTTCTTCTTTTCTTGGACATAGTAGATTCTCCTCACTTGTTATCTATTATTCTACTAGCCCTTAATTTTATTGTCTAACTAAGTGTAGCCTATCCAGTTTGGGATTGTGGCGATGGCACATAATCTACTGAATAGCTGGGATTCATTAGCTATTTTCAGGGAAAAATGAAAAGAATGTA
>NZ_JBALMO010000241.1:6556-7379 GCF_036963345.1 Bacillus sp. JJ722 | reverse complement strand
TTATTAGACAGCCCCCTTTCTGATTTATTATTTTAGGGAACATTCCTGTTAATTTAACAAACTTTAAGATTTTTTAGCTATTATTATAAAACGTTTTGAATTTGTACAGATCCCTATTTCAGTTTTGTTTACTGTAATAAATTTTTGCAAAATATCAAAGTCCTCTTTCCTTTCACCAAATCCTGGTATGATCGGTGTGTGGCTTAATAAGAAAATGAGGTCTTCAGGTGTTTGATAATAATCGTTCACATCATACTCTAAGGTTTGCACGTCAACAAAGCCCGCTTCACTCAACTCTCGGACATATTTTTCTTTTAATGTGCCATCTTTTTCTCCTAAGCATTGCCCTCTTCCAAATGCTTCTTTTAAGTTCAATTTATCATGTTCGCTTACTTGTTGAGTTAAAAAGATGCCGTTCTTCTTTATTACTCTTGCTACTTCTGCCGCCACAAAAGGAGCGTGACAACTAGTCACAATGTCAAAAAAGGAATGCGGGAACGTTAAATCTTCACATTCCATTTTGATAATTCTAACGTTCGGTACACCTGTTTTTTTCAAGTTAGACTGAGCTGTTGCGATCATTCCACTTGAATTATCAATCCCAATCATAAATAAAGCTGCCGATGCAATTTTTAGTATATTCTCTCCTCCACCTGTACCAATATCCAGTAAAACATCTGAGGATTTGCATCTTTTTGTTACTTCTTTATAAAAATCCCATGTAGCTCCTTCAGTTACATATTTGAGTTTACTAAAATCCCATCCATTTAAACTTCCGACTTTATCATAAAATTTTTTATATTCTAATTCATTCATTTTGTAT
>NZ_JBALMO010000241.1:4828-6470 GCF_036963345.1 Bacillus sp. JJ722 | reverse complement strand
CTACCGAAACTGATTCAAAGTTTATATTTCCGAAAAAGGGCAGACTCCACCCTTGATGGCTGGTACGCGTTTTATCCAACCCGAAAACTAATTACTTCGAACAATACGGAAAAACATCCACTTCACCCCATCTGAAAGATTGTATTTATTATACTTTAAAGCATTCTATTATGTACATATTAAAAATACAGACTAATTAGATTACTTTTCTGCTATCATAATACATAAAAAAACTAATTTAACTAACGATCTATTCATCTATGATTTATGGTAACTAATTTAAAAAACATTTAAATCTTTGGTAATTTTTTTTAATATTTAAGCTTTATTATTTTTATGTAGGCATCCTGTTCCAAGTTTATCCCCTCCTATGAAACCAGTCATTAATGATTGGTTTCGTTGTTTGTATCATCTTCTCACTTTTGAATACCTCATTTTCCACCTTCAATTAAAGTACTTTATTCATTTCCTGTAGAATTTGCATTATTACTTGGTATCTTAATTTAAGTTTAAATTTATAATCCGATATACAAAGAAAAAACAGAAAGGGCTACAAAAAATGAGAAACTACTTTTTAAAGACTGATCGCATTGGTTTTAGTATTTGGACTGATCAAGATATAAATATAGCTTTATCTCTATGGGGTGACCCATTCGTCACAAAATATATCACTGCTAAAGGTACTATTGATAAGAACCAAATCAAAGAAAGGCTAGAAAAAGAGATTCTTAGCATAGAACAATATAATGTTCAGTACTGGCCTATTTTCGACCTTGAAACACAGGATCATATTGGTTGTTGTGGGCTGCGGCCTTATGATTTAGAAAATGGTATATATGAATTAGGATGCCATCTAAACCATCAATCTTGGGGAAAAGGGTTTGCTTCTGAAGCTGCTAAAGCTGTTATCAACTACGCATTTAATAATCTCGGAGCGAAAAATTTATTTGCAGGTCACAATCCAAATAACATTGCCTCTAAGAATTTTTTAACTAAGTTAGGCTTTACATATACTCACGATGAGTACTATCCTCCTACAGGGTTACAACACCCTTCTTACCTTTTCTACAATTAATGTTTACACCCAAAGAATCATATTGCTTCTTTGGGTTGTTATTACATTTGTTACTAATTATTAAAACACAATAATTTTTGTATTCAATTTATCTTCAAACAAATTCCTCCCTGTATATATATTTCACAAACAACTCTTATGGTTCTAAAATCATTGTTATCTTTATTTTTCTTCGATCAAACTTTCACAAAACTCCAATAACTTCTTTCAAAAAATCTTAAATAAATTATGCTATTAGGACAAACACATAATCAAAATGCTTGTTTACTCATAAAATAAAGTGAAAATCCTCCATTAGAGAATTAATTTATCATGTGGACCAGCACTAATGAAGTGCTGGTTTTTTATTGGTTAATCAATATCATGTTTAAAAGCCCAATCAAATAATTGTTCTTGTAATATTCTATATTAACAGCCTTTCCATTGATTTTTCATTACCAGCACTTGATGTGTGCTGGATTTTTTATATCAAAATGCGAACTCAATTTCAATAATTAATACAATAATACATTTCCTGCATTTTCATTTCTAATTCCTATAGTTCAAACGATTTAAGTAATTTGTATG
>NZ_JBALMO010000241.1:4271-4798 GCF_036963345.1 Bacillus sp. JJ722 | reverse complement strand
TTAGACATAATTAAACTCCTCTTCCTAGTTTTACAGCCGTTTTCATCATAAAATATGAGCAAAACTTTCTCTCTTAGCTGGAGATGAAAGTTAGCACTCTGGCAAATACTACCCTCTTATTATTTCTAACTGGCTACCCCACCTATTATAATAAGGGACTGTTTAAGAAACCATGGAACTATAGTGATAAACAAATAATATTATTCCGAAAATTAAATCAAACCACATTTATGAATATCCATTCAACACCTATTAGCAAAAATGAAAAGGAGGTACTACTTCAATTGTAGTTCCTCCTTTGATTGTTCTTTTTAACAATAAAATAGCTAATTAATTTAATAAATTCTTGTCCTTTTCAAACTAGCAAACTTACGTATTGATAGGAATAGGTGATATTAAATCTTACTTCACTGCGTTTTTCCACTCTTTTCCTATTTTAAAAGCAGGGACTTTAGAAGCTGCGATCTCTATTTCTTCTCCTGTTTGAGGATGTCTTCCTTTTCTCGCCGAACGTTCACGCACTTCAA
>NZ_JBALMO010000241.1:0-4209 GCF_036963345.1 Bacillus sp. JJ722 | reverse complement strand
ACTTTATCTCCGTTTTTTAACGCATGTAAAATAGAATCAAATGTAGCGTTAACAGCGGCCTTAGCCTCTTTCTCAGTTAACTCTGTCTTTAAAACCACTTGTTTAATTAAATCAGTTTTATTCATTTAAAAATACTCCCTTTTGAAAATCTATATGTAGAATGGATAGCATAAGCAAATTACATTCTATCCTGCCTATAATACCCTTTACTTTGCTAATGGGAAATAGTGAACAGTTACCAATTATTATTGAATTAACTTAAGTTTTATCGTTTTACATCAAGTGCAGAAATATAGATACATTCTTCTCAATAATCAATCTTTACATAAAGCCACAATTACTCCCTTTATCCCATTTATGTAAGAAATATAAAGTTAATTTGCTTTTTATGCAGGAAAACAAGCATTATTTTCGAATAGATTGTTGATATAGTTAAGTGAAGGAGGATAAAGATAAATGAGTCCATATGATTTAAAAATAAAAGAATATTTAAATGAAACTAAGATTAACGCGGAGCATTTAATTTTAAACGAATCTTGTCATTCTATAGAAGAAGCAGCTAAAGCTGTTAATGCGTGTAAAGAAGATTTTGCAAAAAATATTTGTATGATGGATCAGAATAATAATTTAATTGTGGCAATTGTAAAAGGAAAGGATCGTGCTAGTACATCTAGAGTAAGTAAGGCATTAAATATTCCACGACCACGATTAGCAACGAAAACTGAGGTATTAGAAGGAACTGGTTATCCAACTGGAGGGGTACCTTCTTTTGGTTATCGAGCTAAATTTTTAATTGATCCTAGAGTAACAGAATTGACTTATATATTTACTGGAGGAGGTTCACCTAATTCTTTAGTGAAAATAACAGTTGAGAATTTATTAAAAGCGAATAAGGGACTAGTTGTACGAATAAGAAAATAAATACAATATGATTATAACATCTGTGGGATATATGAGATTGTCAAAATCTCTCTAAAAGAGAGTAATGGCAAACGTGGTATAACAAAGAGAACAGGTCAACTTACATGATCCTGTTTGTTATGTTATTAATGAGGGGATTTTCCATTATTTTATTCTTGATTTAAATAACTTTATTATTACTGTACATGAGGAGTGTTTTTCAATGCTAACAAATTCAATTCAAAAAATCGGACAAATTGGAATACCTGTAAAAGATATAGAAAAAGCAGTTAGCTTTTATAAAGATTTATTAAAGCTCCCTCTTCTATTTAGCACAGACACTATGGCATTCTTTGAGTGTAATGGCACTCGCCTCCTTCTTACCCTTCCTGAAAAAGAGGAATTTGCTAAATCAAGTTCTGTCATTTATTTTCAAGTTGAGGATATAAAAGAGGCGTACAAAGAATTAATTGAAAAAGGCGTTTCCTTTATTGACGAACCACATATAGTTGCAAAAATAGGAGAAACAGAAACTTGGATGACCTTCTTTAATGACACAGAAGGCAATACTCATTCTTTAATTAGTGAAATACTAGTATAGTACATCACAGCAGAATAAGTGATAATACTTTATTTAAAAGCCTTTAGTACATTTAAGCGGTTTTCACATAAAAAAACCGCTTATGTCATCTTTTTTTAAAATGCTGAACTAAAATTAAAAACATTTAAGAAGATAGGTTACAAATACTTTTCCCTTCTTTTACTAACTGATTTTCTATTTTTTACCGTTACATCAGTTATAGATTCCTATTAGTAAGTCAGCTGTTTTTCTCGCCAATTTATCCACATGTAAAATATCTTCAATAGATAGATTTTTAATTTTCTTAAATCCCCTACAGTTATTCATTTTCACTCCTGTATTCCAAAATATCTCCAGGTTGGCAGTCCAAAGCTTTACATATTGCTTCTAAAGTTGAAAATCGAATCGCTTTTGCTTTTCCATTCTTCAATATAGAAAGATTAGCCATTGTTATTCCTACTCTCTCCGATAGTTCAGTTACACTCATTTTTCTTTTCGCTAACAATACATCTATATTAACAATAATTGACATCTTCTCACCTCAAACTGTCAAATCATTCTCAGATTTTATTTGAAGTGCGCTTTTTAACAATCCTTGAAGTACCGCAGCAAATATTGAAATAACAAGAGTTACAAACATGATTGTGAATCCAATTAGTGCTATTCCAGGATGCAATGCATTTTGTGTTACTAGCAATAAGATCCCCATTACGTATAAGATAATGATTGAAATCGCGTAGTTTTTTATTTGTCCTAATAACATGACAGATTGTTCCGAAAAAATATTTTCAGTTTCGATATAATGTAAAAGCTTCCATGCTTGATAGAGTGCAAGAAAAAACGGTATCGCAGTAAAATACAAACCTATAAGAATAGGAAATTTCAAATACGTATACTCTGGATACATCACTACAGCATCTGTTGCCATCACTGGTAACCAAAAGATACATAATGAAAGGATTGTTATCCCAATAATAAAGGTCGATATCTTTAAAAAAGTTATGTTGCTTTGTTTCACAATAATCACCTACCATATTTTTCTAATATCGTAATACAAAACTTATCGTTTTTCAATAATTATTTATTCTTTTTTATTATTATACTTTCGATTTATAATTTATTTTTTAAAATTAACAATCTTTCATATACATGCTAACCACTTCATTTTTTAAAAAACTTGAGAGTTATAAAGAAATGGGTTCGATATAGTTAGTGAACAAACTTTTTACAAATAACATAAGGAGGTTAGATAATGCGATGTCATTCAAAAAATTTCATTATACGTTTGCAAAAACAAAAAGAAGACGCACTTGAATATGTGATCGAACACTATTCAGGTTTAGTAAATGCCATTGCCTATAAGGTTCTTTCTGGAATTAATATGGACGCAATCGATAACTGTGTAAATGATGTTTTTTTAGCGATTTGGCAAAATGCTGGTCAATTTAAAGGAGAACCTGAAGACTTTAAAAAATCGGTAGGTATGATCGCAAAATATAAGGCCATTGATTTATTCCGAAAACTTGAAAAACAACTGGCGAGAGAACAAGGTTTAGATTTACATGAACAAAATTTAAAACAGGAAGATTTGCAGGAACAACTTGTGATGAAAGAAGAAAAGAACGAACTTCTACTTGCTATTAGCACATTGAATGGAATTGATCGTGATATTTTTATGATGAAATCATGCAACTTTCCAATATCGAAATTGCAGAAGCACTCAATTTGTCAAAAGCAGCAATTGAAAATCGGTTATATCGAGGTAAGAAAAAGTTAGCGACAACGATTCAGTTAAAGGAGAGATTAATTCTTATTTGAACAACTATACTGATCTTGCTACAAATATCGGACAAGTACAAACTAGTAACGGTGTTTCGTTTATGATTGAAAATGCTGTATTTGATGGCACGACTGTAACAGTGTCCTTTGCAATTGAAACAGATATTGATTTAGGTGATTCACCTCATCTGTCAGGATTTGTTGATGTGAAAGGTGCTAGCGGTATGAGTGGTACTGGTGAACTAAAAAAAATTAACGAAAACACGTATGTTGGTATACAAAAAGTAACACCTCATTTCAACGAGAGTACACCTGATGAACTTAAAATTAATTGGGAACCAAAGTCTATTACAAACTTGAACACAAATGCTGAAATCACAGGTGATTGGCAGTTTTCTTTTAAGCTTCCAAAGCTTGAAAACAAAATGGAACTTGTCAATGGTTCTACAACAAAAGATGGTGTCACATTCGTTGTCAAATCAATCGAAAAAAATGATATGTCCACTGTCATTCATTACGATTACTTCATAGATGAAAAGAAATTAAAGAAATGGTCAAACACTACAGTTCAATTTAATAGCCTTAAAGATGACCTTGGAAACATCTATAAAGTGGATGGTAACGGAGCTGTATCAAATGATAATGGACTATCTTTCAAATCGAGCGGAACGATAAAAGCGATAGATGCAAATGCAAAATCACTAACAATTGTACCAACTATATACTTTTCGAAAGGATCAGGTAAGGGTCTTGAAATAAAAGAAATGGATCCAGTGATTATTGACTTACCTTAATAAAAAGAAAGCTGATTTTTCATATTTGGAAAATCAGCTTTTTTAGCTTAGTTTCTCATAGCTAAATTTTCAAAGAGATTTAACTAATTGCTCCCCTTTTGTTTATACTTCTTTGTTAGAATATTAAGTGACTATTGTTAAATAAAGTGAAACTTT
>NZ_JBALMO010000240.1:0-3074 GCF_036963345.1 Bacillus sp. JJ722 | reverse complement strand
GTTTTGTAGAACGGACGAATTTAGTTCATGAATATCGAAAATTTTTATTTATAGATCCTGGTTTACCTGCTGAGCTACTACCAGCACGTTGGAACGGAAGCCATGCAGCTCTTCTTTTTAGTCAATATTATAGAGTTTTAGCAGAGCCAGCAAATCGATTTTTCGAAAATGTATTTAAGGAAGGAAATGATTTGCAACGTAAAGATGTAGCATATGATGCGACAAATCATCCGTTAATAAGTGAACAAGTGAAATAAAGTGAAACAGCGAAACTGATACAAAAGTATCAGTTTCGTTGTTTGTTTTATTTTTTAAATATTTGGTTAAATTCTTTACCTTTCTGTACATATGTATCAATAGATAACTGAATTAATTCTAAGTCTTTATCATTAATTTCGCGAACGACCTTTCCAGGACCTCCCATCACAAGTGAACGGGGAGGAATCGTTTTTCCAGAAGGTATGAGTGTGTTTGCGCCTATGATACATTCCTCTCCAATTTCAACACCATCTAAAATGGTTGAACCCATCCCGATAATGGACCGCTTGCCAACTCGGCAGCCATGTAAAATAACATTATGACCAACTGTTACCTCGTCTTCAATAACTACGGGAGATCCTTCGAATAAGTGGATAGTCGAATTATCTTGAATGCTGCATTTTTCTCCAATTATGATCGAGTCTTCATCTCCTCGAAGTACTGCGTTGAACCAAATGGTAGATTCTTTTCCAATTGTAACGTCTCCAATTATATAACTACCAGGTGCTGTAAAAACTGTCGAATCAATTTGTGGCTCATGTCCATTGTAAGGAATACGCATTTTTACTACCTTCTTTCGTAAATTTTAATTGTTTTAATTTTCTGTATATTATAACATTAATTTTATAAGGAGGGAGAAAAATGTTACATTTGACAAAATTATTAAATATTACGTATCCAATTATTCAAGGAGGAATGGGTAACATTAGCAATGCACCTTTGACTGCAGCGGTGTCTGAAGCTGGCGGTTTAGGAACAATTGGGTGTGGAACCCTGACACCAGAAGAAGTGGAAAAAAGGATCATAGAAACGAAAGAAAGAACGAATAAACCTTTTGCGATTAACATTGCAATTAGTGTAACACCATTTGTTCGTGACATTGTAGATTTAGTTATAAAGCATCAAGTTCCAGTTGTTTCTTTATCGGCTGGAAATCCAGGTCCACTCATTCCTATTTTACATGAACATGGAGTTAAAGTAATCGCTGTTGTAGCATCTGTTAAACATGCAAAGAAAGCTGAAGATGCACAAGCCGATGTTTTGGTTGCCGAGGGTTTTGAAGCAGCTGGTATCAATTCAAGTTTAGAACTTACAACTTTCACACTCATTCCGCAAATTGTAGAAGCAGTTAAGATTCCTGTTGTAGCAGCTGGAGGAATCGGTAATGGACAAGGGTTAGCAGCTGCTTTAATGTTAGGGGCAAGTGGTGTGCAGTTAGGAACACGATTCATTGCAACGAAAGAAGCACCGTTTCATAATATATATAAACAAAAGCTTATTGAAGCAGATGACATTGATACGGTAATTGTGGGACGGTCGATTGGAAAAGTTAGAAGAATGCTTAAAACACCATATGCTCATAAATTAATTCAGCTTGAAGCAAAAGGTATGACTGAAGAGGAATATCTTGATTTAACTTCAGAAAAACAACATTACATAGGCGCCATTCTTGGTGATTTAGAGAATGGCTTTATTAACAGTGGTCAAGTAGCGGGACTTATTTCAACTGTTCCAACTGTAGAAGAGTTAATTGAAAGTATGATGAGTGAAGCAAAGAAGAAGATTATCAATTTGGCTAAAGAAGTTGATAGTTGCGCTTTTTAAGAAAATCACAATAATAAAGTGCAGGTTTCTTAGTAACTGAAAGCAACAAATAATAGTGTTCTTTAGTGATTCAGATTTATTTAATTGACTAAAACGCTTATTTTATTTAAAATAATTAATAATCTAATATTTCTTTCAAATTGTATTGAAGGGGAGTAGCTACTACAATAAAGTCGTCAATACAGGGAAACCTCGGCTTTATTGGCAACAATTATTTCGTTGTTTGCGAGACCTTACCAGTTATTTGGTAAGGTCTTTTTTGCGTCATAGTCATGAAACTACTAATATGTAAATTCTACTGTATAAAGGGGAAAATAGATTGATTAATTATAAAAAATATGCTGAAAGTATTATTTTTAAAAAGAGCATACGGAGAAGTATAAAAGTAACGCATTTTCATGATGATCTTGAACATATTGGTACAGGGAGAAGTGCTTGTGTTTTTAGGATAAAAGATACGAATAAAGTTATTAAAGTATTTCCGTCGTGTTTTAAACATATAGCTCTAGAAGAAGCTGATATATATAAACGGCTTACTCATATTCACTATTTTCCTGAAATATACGAAACAGGCTGCAATTATATTGTTATGGATTATATACAAGGAGAAACATTGTTTGAGTGTTTGAGTAAGGGAATTACAATTGAAGAAAAGCAAGTTCAAACAATCGATGAAGTATTACAGCTTACAAGGAAAACAGGTTTAAATCCATCGGATATACATTTACGCAATATTTTTATTACAAGCGATAAAAAAGTAAAAATCATTGATGTAGCGAGATTCAAACAAACGAAGAATTGTGAGATGTGGAATGATTTGAAACGTGCCTATTTTCGCTTTTATTTAAAGCCTTACTTTCCAAGAAAAATACCGAAAATTATATTGAATCTTATTGCTGTTTTATATAAAAATGAAATTATTCATATTCGAAATTAAAAGAATAGATTATTTGAATAATGAAAAAAGTTGTTGACTTCAGAATTTGCATATAATATGATGTCCTTATAAATAATTAATTAAGAATTTTTGAAAATGAGTTACACACTCCAAAGGGGAGTAGCTAACAGTTATGTCGTCATTCCGTGATATCGATCACCGGCATAATTGGCAACAAAAATGTTGTTTGCGAGACCTTTGCCAAATTTGGTAAAGGATATATAATTTGAACAAATACCCTTTACCAAATTTCTGGTGAAGGGTTTTATTATAT
>NZ_JBALMO010000239.1:567-3095 GCF_036963345.1 Bacillus sp. JJ722 | reverse complement strand
CCATTATATTGTGGCCATGTTCCTCCAATTTTGAAAACACTTTAGTACTTCTAGCAAACTCTTCATTAATTAATAAAGGAGCAACATCTTGATCTATTGAAGTGGTTCTTTTATTTAGAAACGGATATGCTTTTTCACTCAACACTTTAAAGACTCGTGATTTCCCCACTCCCATAATATTAGAATATGAATTTACTTCATGATATAAACGAATCCACTTCATCTTTTTTAATAAAAAAGTATAGTACTCTAACGCAGGCCCCCAAGAAATGGAATAATTCCCTCTTGCTCCGTTTAATAATACTCCAATTCCTAATTGATTCGCTCTTTCATAAATTCCTTTCACCCATACAGAATTTTCGAAAAATTTATACGGCATCTCCATTAAATCGAGCCATTCATCTATTTCAGTTAAGGGACTTCTACCTTCAAAATTTAAAAATTGAGCATCAATATTCCCAACATAATCAATAGTAGAGTTAATAAGGGGCCTTTCATCTGCCATGAAACGTTTTGGGGTCCAATCATCAAATTCAGCAGTTGGAATAGAACTAAAAGTATATAATTCTTTATTCTGGTTTCTTAGAGCATTTGAAGCAAAACTAACTACTGATCCTGAATCCAACCCACCGCTCAAATTAGCTCCTACTTTACGATGTGTCCGTAATCTTGAAGTAGTAGCTTTTTTAAAAACTTCTCGAAACGCTTCTTCATATTCGAAATTTGATTTTAAATACAATTTTTCACTATCTCTTATTGCATAATATCTTGAAACGGTTATTTTATTTCCAACTATTGATATAGTATGAGAAGGAGGAATTTGTTCAATTTCTTTATAAACTGTTGAAAGTGCATCAACAGTATCATTCATCCCTGGTATTGCTAAAAACTCAGCTAACCATTGTTCGTTCAGCTTTTTATTAACAAAAGGCAATGTTAAAAGTGGCTCAATAATTGTACAAAACGCGAATTTTTCATGATTTTTATAATAATAAATAGTTCTACTTCCTGAAAAATCTCGCGCTCCAAAAATCTTCTGTTTCTTCTGGTCCCAAATTATAAAAGCAAAATCACCAATTAAATATTTGGGAGCTTCTTCTTGCCATTTATAGTACGATAAGAGAATGAGTTCACTATCAGCGATTTGTTTCTGTTGAGACGGTTCAACTTGCAATTGCTCAAATAGTTCCACTCGATTATCAAGAATGGCATCAGCGGTTATCGTACACTGTCTATCATAATCATGAAAAGGAAGTTGTTTGCCTACAGACTCAGGGGTGATCCATTGAGCGTGACAGCCGAAGAAAATCTTTTCCGAATGCCATGTTTGGATGTCATCAGAAGGATATTTTTGCAATGCTGTCATTAATGTTTGACCATGCTGTAGATTTATAGGCTTTTCATCTAAATGATAAATACCGGTTATGGCGCTCATTTTATCACCCGTTTATAAAAATTTGATAGTATTTGATATAGCAGAATTTTATAAAATATAGCCAATTAATTTTAAACTATTTCAAAAATCAAATAACAAACCAGACAGTTCTTTATAAAGAACATTTTATAAAAAATATCATTATATCAAAGAATTGTCAATAAAATGATTGTGCATCCTTTATAACCAAAAGGAAATAAATTAAAAAATATCTAATATTTTATCTCACTTTAAAATTAGGCTTACTTATGCTCTTTTGTTAATTTTCTAAAAATTGATAAAAAAGGATGCAAGAAAAAATATAGAAAATAAAGAGATTTAGGTAACCTTAACGTTTCGGCATCAATTGGTTTTGGATAGAACTTCAAGAAAACATTAAACAATCTAGTAAAATGACATGGTTTTATAGAAGTTTGATATTTGTTTCTATATTCATTATAAAATTCAATTTGTGTTGGATTTATTGTGCTTATGAAGAACATAGCTTTATGTGCTAACTTTTTAGACCGATTGTTTTCAGTTAGTATTTGCATTTCTTTCTGGATTGAAGTATTGAACAATTCTGAAGCAAGAATAAGAGCTTGACCTCCTAAATGGCTTATTCGATTTTTTCTCAAAAGCATAATTATCTTTTTGTAGTCTAGTTCTTTTTTTAACATTTGATTTATATCTAGCAACCACCTTAGTCTGCACCAGCCATGACGAGCACCATGTGAAATAAGATATAAAAATAAATCTTCTTCTCCTAAGAAATACACAGGATAACTTGTTATATTACTTACTCGTTTATTTTTCCATAATTCATTAAATTTCGGTTCAATTGAAGGGGGTGGTTGAAACCTCCAGTGAATTTCAATCTGAATCTTCTTTTGCGGATGAAAATATAATATATGGTGTCCTAACTTCCACTCATTAAGGATAGTTTTCTTTTCTTCTTTCTCGTATCCAACACCTAAAAGAAGTTCTTCAACTCTTTTTAAATCAAACTTATTTACTAAAATATCTAAATCTTTTGAAGTTCTTAACGAAATATCTCCATAAAGATCAGCCGCAATAGCTGGACCTTTCATGAATAAAAGTCGTATATGATTTT
>NZ_JBALMO010000239.1:0-517 GCF_036963345.1 Bacillus sp. JJ722 | reverse complement strand
ACAATTCACTTATTTTTTCCATTTCTCCACTTAATAGCAACATATTAAATATATTTTTTTTATATTGATGGTTGAGGTTTTGAATAACACTAGTAGGAATCACGTTTTGAAATCCATTACTTAATTTTGGATAGATAAATGGATAAACACGGTGATGTTTCGCTAACCGTAAAAAGATTCCCCAATCTATATCTGTACTTAAATAGTACTTTAGTAATTCTCTTTCATCATAGTTTTCTTTTATGATTTCAAGAAGTAACTTTAATTCATTTGATATGTCGGTATTATAATTGTTGTTGTTCATTTTTCCTCCTATAAAAATATATTTAATATTTCTAAAATCACAGAATAAAGTTAGATAATTACTAAAATTAAAAATTTTTAAAAATTTTTTTCATCTTGATTTTATCAGTAGTAATACCAATCATGTAATAATTATTTAAATAAGACGTCTTGCGTTTTACTGTCGATATTGATGGATAAGATTTTCATTTACATAAAGACTGACAAACTCATA
>NZ_JBALMO010000238.1:0-8629 GCF_036963345.1 Bacillus sp. JJ722 | reverse complement strand
AGTTTAATTAAAATTATTATAAATAAGTACTAATTTTAATTAGAGTTATATAATCATTTAAATATATGCACGTAATTGTAAAGATAGGACAATAATTTCATTCATGATACTTAGTTCCCGTTTACTTAGTGAATAAACTCCTGTAGTTTGAATATTTTATGACTTTGATTTAAAAAGAAGTTCGTATGTAGGAATACCCACCACAGATTAAAGTTTCACTTTATGGTGGCGTTTGACAATTTCTTTTAATGTGTATAATAATTAAAACTAGATTTTTGAGTAGCATTTGTGCTATTTTGTATATAGATAATATCTTAATAGAATATAAAAAATGTTTTCTAGGGTTCCGTAGTTTTTAAGACTAGCCTGGTCCGAGAGAAAACTCATTGTATTTACAATGCCACGGAAGGATAAAAGCCTGGGAGATTAGTTAACGCTATTCTCTCAGGCTTTTTTTGCTGTTTTCTAATTGATATTATGCTTAACCAGTATAGAAAGGGGAAATGAAAAATGAATAAAGAATGGTTAAAAGTATTTATTGCAGCTTTCTTTGAAATTTTTTGGGTGATAGGACTGAAGCATGCTGATAATGTTTGGGAGTGGATTGGTACCATCGTATGTATTATTATCAGCTTCTATTTAATGATTATGGCGGGAAAATATTTACCAGTAGGAACCGTTTATGCAGTCTTTGTAGGATTAGGAACGGCTGGAACGGTTTTCGCAGACGTACTCTTCTTTGGAGAGCCGTTTAGCTGGATTAAGATTATGTTAATTGGCATGTTATTAGCGGGAGTTGTAGGACTTAAGTTAGTTACGGGTGAGAAGAAAGGAGAGGAAGCATAATGGCTTGGATCTATTTATTATTAGCGGGTCTATTTGAGATGGCAGGAGTTTTGATGATTAATCGATATCATGAACAAAAAAATATGTCCTCATTAACGATGATGCTTCTTGCGTTTGCTGCAAGCTTTGTTTTTCTCGCTATTGCTATGCTTGATTTACCTATGGGAACAGCTTATGCAGTATGGACAGGAATTGGTGCATCCGGTGGGGCTATCCTAGGTATGCTTTTATATAATGAGCCGAAGAATTGGCAACGAATTCTATTCATCTTTATGATTTTAGGTTCAGCTGTAGGATTAAAGCTTGTCTCATAAATAAAAAAATAACCACTTTCTTTTATAGAAAGTGGTTATTTTTATGAAATTGAATCTCTTACTCCAAATTTATTAGCTATTTTTGTCTTCTTTACAGTTGGACTCTAATATTTTCTCTAAGTTTTTGTTGACGATAAAAACTTCAATTTTTTCTCCAGTTTTTGTACTAATATCACTATGACTGGATAATACTTGACAATTTGTATAGCGCTCCACAATTTCTTCGAAGTTCTCGCTATACATCTCACGTAAAATTTGCCGTGCTTTCTTAACTAACCTGCGACCATTTTCTTGCTTTACTAGGTGCTTTTCCTCAACTGTTAGAGCACCTTTGGAACGGACAATAATCATATCATTTACGATGTACGTCTTTGTTTCCTGAGGTCCCCTTCCTATTAAATCACGCTGTAATTTGATAAATGCTTCACTCAATTCATTTTCAAGTTTTTTCTTAATTAGAGCCAACGTTTATTCCTCACTTTATTAAAAATAAACTATATCTACATAGTTTATTAGGAGATTTTCATAGTATGACTTTCATGATGTCACTCATTTGTACCATTTTATGTATTTTTTTGAAAGAGTCAAAAAAGAGAGAATTTTAGAGATAAAATAAGGAAATAGATATAAATATGTGTAAAATGAGCGTAAATGGATAAATTTGATGATTTTTCAGCAGATTTTGTGGTTTGCATTAAGTTATTAACCACGATATTATGAATTCAAATTTAATTCGGCCTAGTCTCATAACGAGAGCGGAGGAACCAATCTTTTGGGGTTAATTTTACTTATGTAGAAGGGATGAGAGATAAATCTCTTTCGCCATCCTACCCGTCAGCTAACTTCGTCGGCTAATGCGAAGGAGGTCCTAAAGACCACCTTATTCAAGGGGCTTTTTTAATGCGAATTTTTAAGGGATTCGTAGGGAAAAAGCAGTTTGAGAGAATTTTGTAGGTCTTTTTATTATGCCTATAACTTGAAAAAGTGCAAATGGAAGACGGAACGCAAAGGTAGTAAATACTAGCTGGGCGTTAAGTAGATCAATGCATACTTTTTCTCCAAATTTAAAGTTGATTGTACATTGAAGGACTGTTTTTATGTGCTTTTTTAAAGCCACATTAGGTTCTTGCTTTGTCAGCTTATTCAACATGGAGAGAAGTAAGTATTGGTCTTTTTCTGTTGTCTAAGATTAAAACCGAAAGGAATCATGCAGCTGTCATAAGTCGGATTGGTTTAAGTCAGAGTATGGTAAGTGGAATGGTAGACAGCACGCAAATAAAAGGGGGATTGCTCGGCTTAGTTTTGTATAGGAGAGTTACTTAAAAAGTTTAGGGTAGTGTTCAGTTGAGTTTTTTATTCAAAATATTGGAGGCGAAAAAATGTTGGACGTTCTTATGATTGGTATCGTAATTCTGTCAACAGCACTGATGATGGGATTTATAAAGTTTGCTTCTTCAGAAATAGAAAAAGGAAGTGAGTAAATAGTGAGTATGGTTTTATTTGCTTTAGGGTGTTGTGTTTCTTTGTATTTATTATATGCATTATGCAATCCAGAAAAATTCTAATTACTTAGGAGGATGGAAGGTTTGATCATGAGTATCGTTTCCATTATAGTAGCCCTGCTTATTATTGGGCTAATGGCAAAACCAACGGGTTTATATTTAGCTAGTGTTTTCGATTACAACAAAACAAAATTAGATACGTTTTTCGGAGGATTTGAACACCTTATATACAAAATAACAGGTGTAAAGAAGGAAAATCAAAGTTGGAAATTATATGCATTATCTTTTTTACTCGTTAATGTCTTTACAGTGTTTCTAACATATTTAGTTTTTCGATTTCAAGGTGTGCTACCACTAAATCCGAGCAATATCGAGGGAATGGAGCCTACTTTGGCTTTTAATACAGCTATTAGTTTTATGGCTAATACGAATTTACAGCATTACAGTGGTGAATCAGGTTTATCTTATTTTTCACAGATGATTGCGATCGTATTCTTAATGTTCGTTTCTCCAGCGACTGCTTTGGCTGCTGTAATGGCCATTATTAGAGGGCTAGCTGGAAAAGGTCTTGGAAACTTTTTTGTGGATTTAACGAGAAGTTTAACTCGCGTCTTCTTACCAATTGCTTTTGTTGCGGGATTGATTTTTGTTGTATTGGGTGTTCCACAAACTTTGGAGCCTACAGTGACTGCAAATACGATCAGTGGTGAAGAACAAGAAATCGCCAGAGGACCAGTGGCTGCTTTCTTAGCGATTAAAGAAGTTGGTAATAATGGTGGGGGATTCTTCGGGGCAAACTCGACACATCCTTTTGAAAATCCAAATGCAATCAGTAACTTCTTGCAAATATGGCTCATGTTGTTATTACCTACTGCGTTACCTTTTGCATACGGAAAAATGGTTGGTAATAGAAAGCAAGGACGCATCCTATTTACAGTAATGGCAGTTATGTTTGCTATTATGCTTACGACATCACTTACTGCTGAATTCAATGGTAATCCTGTATTAAGTGAACTGGGATTAAATGCTGATCAAGGGAGTATGGAAGGGAAAGAGGTACGATTTGGAATCGGTGATTCGGCATTTTATTCGGTTGTAACAACGGCTGCTGAAACAGGAGCGGTAAATACGATGCATGATACATTAACACCAATTGGTGGTCTGGTTCCGCTCGTGAATATGATGCTAAATACGGTATTTGGCGGAGTCGGAGCAGGCTTTATTAACATATTAATGTACTGTATTATCGCGGTATTCCTGTCAGGCTTAATGGTCGGAAGAACACCAGAATTTCTAGGTAAGAAAATAGAAGGCAGAGAAATGAAATTTATTGCTCTTACTCTTCTTATTCATCCTTTATTAATACTAGGTGCATCTGCTATAGCACTGTGGACACCACTTGGATCTGGTAGTATTACTAATCCAGGATTCCATGGTATTACACAAATTGTTTATGAGTATACATCTTCTGCAGCAAACAATGGTTCAGGATTTGAAGGACTTGCGGACGCAACTCCGTTCTGGAATATATCAACTGGTATTGTCATGTTCTTCGGCAGATGCTTCAGCATCATTGCGATGATTGCAGTCGCTGGTTCATTAGCAAGCAAGAAGCTTGTACCTGAAACAATTGGAACATTCCGTACTGATACATCATTGTTTGGTGGGATTTTATTAGGCGCGATTGTTATCGTTGGCGCTTTAACGTTTTTCCCAACAGTGGTTTTAGGACCGGTAGCAGAATTTTTAACATTATAAAATGGAGGATGGAATACGATGGGTAAACCAGCCGTTAAAGAAAAGCAAAAACACGGTATTAGTGTGAAAAAGGAAGTGGAAGGAGCACAAGATGTGCAAAGCGGTGAACTCTTCGACAACCGCCGCCCTTCACAAAATCTATTAATAAAGGATTCTATTATACAAGCATTTGTAAAGTTAAACCCGGCAATCATGATAAAAAATCCAATCATGTTTGTTGTTGAATTAGGTTTTATTGTAACGCTAATCTTATCATTTGTACCTGATTTATTCGGAGAAAGTGGATCAGAGGTTTGGTTTAATGTTACGGTTTCAATCATTCTATTGTTAACTATTCTATTTGCAAACTTTGCCGAAGCGTTAGCGGAAGGGCGTGGTAAAGCACAAGCTGATTCATTAAAGCAATCGAAGAAGGATATACCTGCTAACTTATTAAAAGGAGAAAAGGTTGTAACTGTATCGTCTGCAACGCTAAAGAAAGGTGATATTGTCATCGTTTCTGAGGGAGAGTTCATTCCGGGAGACGGCGAGATTATTAAAGGATTAGCTTCTATCGATGAATCGGCTATTACTGGAGAATCTGCACCCGTCATTAAAGAAAGTGGAGGGGACTTTTCTTCTGTAACAGGAGGTACGAAAGTTGTTAGTGATTGTATAACTGTGAAAATTACAAGTGATCCTGGTGAGTCTTTCTTAGATCGAATGATTTCTTTAGTAGAAGGTGCAGAACGTAAGAAAACACCTAATGAAATTGCCTTAAACACTGTTTTAACAAGTCTAACTTTAATTTTTATGATTGTTGTAATGGCATTGCCATTCTTTACAAAGTATTTAGGATTTAACATCGATGTACCAGTATTAATTGCTTTGTTAGTTTGTTTAATACCAACAACGATTGGAGGATTGCTATCAGCAATTGGTATTGCAGGTATGGACCGTGTAACACAGTTTAATGTGATTGCGATGTCAGGTAAAGCAGTTGAAGCATCTGGTGATATTCATACGATCATTCTTGATAAAACAGGAACAATTACATTTGGTAATCGAATGGCTAGCGAATTTATCCCTGTTGGGGATGCATCAGAAGAGGAACTTCAACATTATAGTGTTATAACATCTTTACAAGATGATACTCCGGAAGGGAAGTCTGTTGTAGAGTTGGCAAAAGCATTAGGAACAGTAGTTGAAGATTCCTTGATTTACGGAGCTGAATTGGTACCGTTTAAAGCAGAAACAAGAATGAGCGGGCTCGATTTGAAAGATGCTCGAAAGATTCGTAAAGGTGCAGTCGATGCGATTAAAACGTGGGTACAAGGACAAGGTGGATTCCTTCCTGTTGATTTAGATTCAAAAGCGAAGCTGATTTCGGAAAAAGGAGGAACGCCATTAGCTGTTGCAGTAAATCATCAAATTATCGGTTTAATCTATTTGAAAGATACGGTTAAACCGGGCATGAGAGAAAGATTTGATAAATTACGTCAAATGGGAATTAAAACCGTTATGTGTACGGGTGATAATCCTTTAACAGCAGCTACAATTGCCAAAGAAGCTGGCGTTGATGAGTTTATTGCAGAATGTAAGCCGGAAGATAAAATCGATGTTATTCGATATGAACAAAGTCAAGGTAAACTTGTTGCGATGACTGGTGATGGAACAAACGATGCTCCTGCACTCGCTCAAGCTGATGTAGGATTAGCAATGAATTCTGGTACGACAGCTGCAAAAGAAGCTGCCAATATGGTTGATTTAGATTCCAACCCTACAAAAATCATTGAAGTTGTAGAAATTGGTAAGCAGTTATTGATGACGCGTGGCGCTTTAACAACCTTTAGTATCGCGAATGATGTGGCTAAATATTTTGCGATCATTCCAGCGATGTTTATGGTGGCTATACCTGAAATGAGTGCGCTCAATATTATGGGATTAAATTCTTCAGTCTCAGCTATTCTTTCAGCATTAATTTTTAATGCGATTATCATACCATTGCTTATTCCTTTAGCTATGAAAGGAATTGCATATAAACCAATGAGCTCCAATGCTTTATTAAAAAGAAACTTAGGTATTTATGGTTTGGGTGGTGTCATCGCCCCATTTATAGGAATAAAAATCATTGATATGTTGCTAGGTTTAGTCATTTAAATACTAATCTTAAAAGAGAAAGAGGTATGAATGCTCATGAAAGAGCTAAGAAGCATCATTAGTCCTGTAATCAGAATCAGTTTAGTTTTTATGCTTATTTGTGGTTTGATTTATCCGTTAATATCAACTGGAATTGCACAAGCTTTTATGGAGAAAAAAGCAGATGGTAGCTTAATATATAATGACAAACATGAAGTGATTGGTTCGGAGTTAATCGGCCAAAATTTCAAAGATCCAAAATATTTTCATGGAAGAATTTCAAGTATAGAGAACAATGCAAATGGATCGGGTTCAAACAACTATGCGCCATCCAATGAGGATTTACACAAGAGAATAGAGGAGTCGATTACTAAATGGGAACAAGAGAACCCAACTGTACCGATTGAAGAGGTTCCAGTTGATTTGTTAACGAACTCTGGATCAGGATTAGATCCACATATCAGTCCAAAGGCTGCATATGTTCAAGTGGATCGTATTGCTGAAAAAGGTGGGATTTCTAAAGAACAGCTAAAATCTTTAATTGAAAAACACACTGAAGGAAGAGAACTTGGACTTTTCGGTCAGGAGAAAGTAAATGTTCTCCAATTAAATGTAAGCCTTCAAAAACTATATGAATAAGAGGGTGTCCCGTAAGGTAATGGTTAGCGTAAAAGGCGTCTTAAAAGTGATTTATAATCACTTTTGAGACAGCCTCTATGCTTCTGATAATGGAGGAAGATTTATGGCTGAAGAACATCCGTATTTTAGGAGGAAAACACCGGAAGAAATATTGGGTGAACTGCATGAAAGTAATAAAGGAAAGATAAAAATATATATTGGCGCGGCTCCAGGCGTAGGAAAAACATATAAGATGCTACAGGATGCACATGATGCAAAACGTGAAGGAAAAGATATAATCATAGGGTTTATTGAGACACATGGTAGAAAAGAAACGGAAGCACAAATACAAGATTTAGAGTGTTTGCCTCTTAAAGAAATGATGTATAAAAACCGTTCATTTTTAGAAGTAAATGTACCTGCAATTATTAAAAGGAATCCAAGTATTGTAGTTATTGATGAACTAGCTCACACCAATATAAATGGCAGTAAACATAAGAAAAGGTATCAAGATGTAGAAGAGATTTTAGAAGCTGGCATCACTGTTTGGTGTGCGATTAATATACAGCATATTGCAAGTGTCAATGATATTGTTAAGCAAATAACAGGAGTAGTTGTTAGAGAAAGAGTACCGGATTTTATTATTCAAAAAGCTGATGAAATTCAGGTGATTGATGCAAGTCCTGAAACATTGCGTAAAAGATTAATGGATGGAAAAATATATAAACCAGATAAAATTGAGCAGTCGTTGCAAAATTTCTTCACCTCAAATAATTTATCAGCATTAAGGGAACTGGTACTGCGCGAAGTGGCAAATGAAGTGGATGAGAAAATTGAATCAGGTAACAACGAGATTAATGGCCCTATTGGTGTTTACGATCGTATTCTTGTTTGTGTTCAGTACGGTCCAACAGCAGAACGATTGATTAGGCGTGGGGCGCGAATAGCCAAACGTTTAAAAGCGGAATTATATATATTGAATATTTCCTCAGAAAGTGAAGGGTCATATTCGTTGGAAAAGAAACAAAAGATTAAACAATGGAAAGAACTAGCTGATGAATTTAATGGACACTTTATAATAGAAGAAAAAGGGAACCGTGAACCCGCAAATGTTATTGTAGAAGTAGCTAAGAAAAAGAGAATTACTCAAATTGTACTGGGTCAATCTGCTCGGACGAGATGGGAAGAAATTAGAAAAGGAAGTATTGTTAATATCATTATGCGTCATTTACGTAATACTGATATAATGATTGTTTCGGATGGAAGAGCTTAATAAAAAAAGTGTAAGGCTGTCATTCAATTGTATTGACAGTTTTTTTGTGATTTTTTAACTTTTTTCATGATAAGTATTGTAATAGTCATATTATAAATATATCAAAATAATATTTATTTTTAAATGAAGAATATAGTAGGTAATTAGGCTTAGTGGGGTTTTTGTCGAATATTCTTAGAATATTTTGTTTTTTTATCGTA
>NZ_JBALMO010000237.1:0-10717 GCF_036963345.1 Bacillus sp. JJ722 | reverse complement strand
TTCGAACAGCCCCTTCTTTGTTTTAATCTATTCGTTCTTTTGTAATGCTTGAACAACTTCTTCTAATTTCATTCCTCTAGATGCTTTAACAAGTACTAAATCATTGTTTCCAATACATTTTTTCAATTCTTGTATTAATGCTTGTTTATCAAGAAAAGCGTGTACACATTCTTCACCTAATGTTGATTTTGCTCCTTCGGCTATTTGCATACCTAGATTACCAAACGTAAATAGCTTATCAACTGTACTACGCTCGATTGTTTCACCGATCTCTCTATGAAATTGAGCTTCATCTGGTCCTAATTCAAGCATATCACCTAAAACAAGGTACTTTTTATTATAGCCCTTTAATTCCACTACAAGATCAATAACAGCTTTCATAGCAGTTGGACTAGCATTATAGGCATCGTTAATGATTTTTTCACCTTGCTGTCCTTCTACCATTTCCATTCTCATATTGCTTACTTTTAATTGTAATAACCCTTTTGCAATAGCTGAATAGTCAACCTCGAGCTCTCTCGCAACTAGAATTGCTGCTAATGCATTCAGTACATTATGATTACCTAATACAGGAAGAGTTAAAGTATTACTATATAGGTTTGTCGTAAACATTGTTTGTTCTTGGCTAGATTCAATCCTTAATGGATAAATCGTGTTTCTTTGTTCTCGACCAAACGAACAAGTTTTCCAATGACTTTGAGACAATTTATCATGAAGTAATGGTTCATCACCATGATAAATCATGACACCATCTTCTCTAAGTCCCTTTGTGATTTCTAGTTTTGCTTCAGCAATACCTTCTCTAGATCCTAGATCTAATAAATGAGCCTCACCGATGTTTGTAATAACAGCAATATCAGGTTTTGCCAACTTAGATAATAATTCGATTTCTCCTCTACCGCTCATACCCATTTCCAGTACAGCAACTTCCGTATCTTCGTCCATTCCTAAAATCGTTAACGGAAGACCTAAATGATTGTTGTAGTTACCTTCTGTTTTATGAACTTTATACTTTTGCGAAAGAAGAGAAGCAATCATATCTTTCGTTGTTGTTTTCCCGTTGCTTCCTGTTACTCCAACAACTTTTGGAGTAACTTGTTGTAAATAGCTATCCGCAAGCTTTTGTAACGATTCTAACGTATCATCAACTAATAAGATTGGTAAATTTTCAGGGGGATTAGGTACATCTTTCTGCCATAAAGCTGCGCCAGCTCCATTCGCAATCGCACTTTCAACATACGCATGACCATCCGTGTTTTCACCTTGAAAAGGTACAAATAAGTTCCCTTTCATTACTTTTCTTGAATCAATTGCTACACCTGCGATTAGTTCCGTTCGTTGCTTCATGCTGTCTAATCCAATCATAGAAGCAATTTGTTCTAGCGTTCGCTTAATCATTTCGCTCCTCCTATACTTGTATAATTTAATGTTTAACTTAACGTGCGTAATGGCATTACATTTATCCCATTTGAATAATGATTGGTAAGAGATGAAAGCCTCCCACTAATCAGTTATTCAAATAATCTATCTTGGACATAAGAAAGAAGCAGAATCATTGTTTGTTTCTGCTTGCTTTCTTATATCATAAACCTGTATCTAATTAAAATGTATGTTTAATTTGTTGTTTTTCTTCATAACGTTCTAATGCAAGGTTTACAAGCTTCTCAATTAGTTTTGGATATTCGACTCCTGTTTCCTTCCACAATAGTGGAAACATACTAAACGGCGTGAATCCTGGCATCGTATTGACTTCATTAATAATGAATCTGCCGTCTTCAGTTAAGAAGAAATCTGCACGAACAAGCCCTGCACAATCCAATGCTTGATAAGCTATTACAGCAAGTTGTTTCATCTCTTCATGCTTTTCTTTCGAAATATCTGCTGGAATAACAAGACCTGTATTTCCGTCTTCATATTTCGCCTTGTAATCATAGAATGCAACATCGTTTGGAATAATCTCTCCTGCTACTGAACATTGAGGATCTTCATTACCAAGTACACCAATTTCAATTTCACGAGCGGTTACACCTTCTTCAACGATGATGCGGCGATCAAATTGAAAAGCTTCTACAAACGCTGCTTTTAGTTCTTCTTGATTCGAACATTTGCTAATACCAACGCTAGATCCTAAGTTTGCTGGTTTAACAAAACAAGGATAACCAAGCTCTTGTTCTACTTGTTCATACGTTTTTATTTCATTTTGCTCCCACTGTTTACGTGTAAACCATACATAATTTACTTGTGGTAATCCTGCTTGAGCAAAAATATTCTTCATAATTACTTTATCCATACCTGCTGAAGACGCTAGTACTCCATTGCCTACATAAGGGATATTTAGTAGCTCAAGCATCCCTTGAACAGTTCCGTCTTCTCCATTTGGTCCATGAAGTAAAGGAAAAATCACATCAAAAGGCTTGTCAGTACCGTTAGCTAAGCCTACGAAAATGTCATCTGATTTCGACGTAAGTGTTAACTCTTCCACACTTTGCGCAGGAGTTGTTAATTGTTCTCCAGTGATCCAATTACCTTCTGTAGTAATATAAACTGGATATATATCAAATTTAGTAAAGTCTAAAGCTTTCGTTACTGCAAGTGCAGTTTGTAAAGATACTTTATGCTCAGCAGATTTGCCACCATAAAGTAATCCTAATTTCATCTTCATTACGATACCTCCATTACTTTTTCAGCCATTCTATTGTACCACTTTATTTTTCAATCAAGGAAATAATATCACGTTTGGAATTAAAAAGTTACTACAGTATAAATCAATTATTATTTTATGCCCAGATTCTTAAAATGTACGTTATTGGCTTGAAATTGATAGGAACAATTATCTCGATATATTTTTCTGAATAGTTTTACTTTTATTTAACCTCTTAACTTCTCGCGAAAACCAATGTATAATCCATCTATAAAATACAGTTGTTTATTTAAGGAGGACATCATGAAACGATTCGGCTTACTTCCACGTATAATACTCGCAATCGCCCTTGGGATTTTAATCGGTCTTGTAGCTCCTAAGGAATTAATTCGTATATTCGCTACATTCAACGGAATTTTCGGAAACTTTCTAGGATTTATTATTCCCTTAATTATTATTGGTTTCATCGCACCAGGAATCGGTACAATGGGTAAAGGTGCCGGAAAAATGCTTGGGATCACAACAGGATTCGCATATGCATCTACAATATTTGCTGGTTTATTAGCTTTTGTAGCTGCAAAGACGATTTATCCTTTCATCTTAACGAATCAAACTCAAGCGAGCTTCAAGAGCCCTGAAGAAGCACTACTTGAACCTTATTTCAAAATTGACATGCCACCGGTTATGGATGTTATGGCAGCATTACTTATTGCTTTCACAATCGGACTTGGTCTAGCTGCTATAAAAGGAAACACACTGCAACATGTTATGGATGATTTTAAAGATATTGTTGAAAAAGTAATAAACGTTGCCATTATTCCACTTCTACCATTTCATATCTTTGGCATTTTCGCTAACATGACGCAAGGTGGACAAATCGCCATGATTATGAGCGTCTTTGCTAAAGTATTTATTATGATTATTGTATTGCATCTAACAATGTTACTTATTCAATATACTGTTGCAGGAACAGTATCAAAACAGAACCCGCTAAAAATGTTAAAAGAAATGATGCCTGCTTACTTTACAGCACTTGGTACGCAATCTTCTGCTTCTTCGATTCCAGTTACTATGCATCATACAAAGAAACTTGGAGTAAAGCATCGCGTTGCTAATTTCTCTGTCCCATTATTGGCAACGATCCATTTATCAGGAAGTACGATTACATTGGTAAGCTGTTCGATGGCAGTTATGTTATTACAAGGTCAAACAGCTACATTTTCTATTATGTTTCCATTTATTTTAATGTTAGGTGTTACAATGATTGCTGCACCAGGCGTTCCTGGAGGAGCTGTTATGGCCGCACTTGGTTTATTAGGATCAATGCTTGGATTCACAGAAACAATGCTTTCTCTTATGATTGCTTTATATTTAGCGCAAGATAGCTTTGGAACGGCTTGTAACGTTACTGGTGATGGAGCTATTACAGTTATCTCCAATTCATTCGCAAAAGATAAAGAAACAAATTCTATCGAGCACGTAGCATCTTAATAAAGAAAAGTGGAAGCGCCCTGGTTTGCTCCGTATGCACTGTAGCTTGACACCTTTCAAAAAAACACCGAGCAAGTTAAATGAAATCTCCTTTTAAGAAGATAAACATTAACTTACTCGGTGTTTTTATTATGTTTATAAAACGAAGCCATTATTTCAACACAAGTGCCCATTCTTTGGTCTTTCGAATAAAAATGAGTTTTGCATCAGGCTCAGTTTGATTCATCTCTTTATAATGTTCAGCCACTTCATCAATATCAAAATCACCAATAACCCAAATTGGAATCTCAAGTCGATTTCTTGATTGTTCAATTTGCTCAAATGAAATAATAATACCTTCAGCCATCAAAGATGATAATCTAATAAATATTTCAATTGGAATTCCCGGATAATCCATTCTCTTACGAATACCTAACCATGTTTTTTCCACTTTCAAACTTTCCATTTTATGCGGAATGAAAGACCCTAATAATTGAAAAAATTCATCTAATGATCGGAAGTATATTTTATTAAACCAATCATTATGATGCGAAAGATAAACATATTTATTATTTAACATCCTATAAAATGGCGGGCGTAAATGATTTTTACAATGTGCTAAATAAAGCAATTCAGCAAGTTGCTGTCCATCTACCGCATCCAATCCTGAATCATCTTCAAAGTCAATCCAACAGAAATCACCTATACGATCTGGATTTGTTTTGACTACCTTCTGGATATCATCTTGATAAACATATTCTAACAAAGTATTTCTATTGTATTCTCCATCTTCATAACGATGTTTCAGCAAGAGTATATTTTGAAGAGGGCTTTCAATCGTACGATAAAAGTCTTCAAATGTTAGACCACTTGATAGTACAAAGCGGTCAGAAGCATTTAGATGTATGTATAATAATTCTTTTGTATCATTTCTCATTATTAAGCCTCCCGAAACAAACCCCTTAAGCTGACATCGTTTTATTTAAATTCACTAATAATTTTAATCCTCTTCTATCTAGAAGATTCTAAGTCATTATCCTCTGATTAAAGTGCATTAATTCCAAAATTTCTGTCTTTAACTTTTGATAATGAATGTTTAGTATTGCTTACTTCTTAATTCTCATATAGTAAGACTTTGACTCAAGTATAACAAAAATTTCAAACGAACTAAAGGCATTACATCAGAAAGTAGTAGAATAATTTACACAAAAATGGAAAATACCCTTATTAAAATCATTCATTCAGCGGTTTTCAGTTTTTAACCAAAAATAAGTATTTACAGAATTGTAAGTATTCTCTTGAAATGTTAGCATTATACATATCCTATTAATTAAGAAAGGTGCTATTTATGAAAAAACGCCAAACGTTTTCAGATCGATTCGACTGGACACTTTGTCTTATTATATTTATGTTCCTCCTAGTGAGCTGCCTTGCTATATATAGCGCTCAAGCAACAGGTCAATACGGCGCAACAAACTTTGTACTCAAACAAATTCAATGGTATGTTATCGGCTCAGTAATTGTTGCTGTTATTATGTATTTCGATCCTGATCAAATACGACGGTTATCTTGGTATCTTTATGGTTTAGGAATTTTACTCCTACTGATATTAATCGTATCACCTGAATCACTTGTTCCAAGAATCAACGGGGCCCGTAGCTGGTTTAGGATTGGAGGTATCGCTATACAACCATCCGAGTTCATAAAGACATTCCTCATTCTCATACTCAGCCGAGTTGCCATTCAACATAACCAAGCAACAGTTAATAAAACAATCAAAACAGACTTAGTTTTACTTATAAAATTAGGAGCTATAACACTACTTCCGCTAGCCCTTATCATGAAACAACCCGATTTAGGTACGTCACTTGTGATTATTTCCATTTTTCTTGGAATCGTACTCGTATCAGGAATCAATTGGAAAATATTACTTCCGGCTATAGGCGGCGGTATCAGCATCGGTAGTTTACTCATTTATCTCGTTTTATATTTTCCAGATTTATTACAGAGATACCTAGGCGTAGAATCCTATCAGTTCAAACGAATCTACGCTTGGCTCAGACCTGAAGAATACGCAGGTAAGGAAGCCTTCCACCTGGAGCAATCATTAGATGCGATTGGTTCAGGTATGATGACAGGAAAAGGCTTTACGAATGCCGTTGTCTACATCCCCGAAAGCCATTCCGATTTTATTTTTAGCGTAATTGGGGAAGAGTTTGGATTCGTTGGAGGTAGTATTGTCATCGGTTTATATTTTATTTTGATTTATCATTTAATAAAAATTGCGCTATCTGCTTCAGATCAATTCATCTCCTATGTATGCGCCGGCATCACTAGTATGCTCACATTCCACGTGTTTCAAAATATCGGGATGACCATACAAGTTCTACCGATTACAGGTATTCCTTTACCATTTATAAGCTATGGTGGTAGTTCGCTAATGGGAACAATGATGGCCATGGGTGTAATCTTCAGTATTCAATATTATTCCAAATCATCTATGTTCTCTAATCCAAATAAATCAGTATCAACACCGATGCCCAAAAGACGTTCATTTACATTACGTGGATAATCCAATTATAAGAGGCTATTCAAAAGGACAACCTCTTCTCTAGTACATTTCATTAATCGATTGATTAAAACTCCACAGCCGTACACTGTGGAGTTTTTTTAAAATTATAGCTTAATCTTTTGAAGGCGTAACGCGTTCAAGACAACACTTACAGAACTAAATGCCATTGCTGCGCCTGCCACCCAAGGAGCAAGGAATCCTAATGCCGCAACTGGAATACCAAGTGTGTTATAACCGAGTGCCCAGAATAAGTTTTGCTTAATGTTTCGAACTGTATACTTACTCATAGCAATTGCATCTGCAATCGAATTCAAATCGCCTCTCATTAGGGTAATATCAGCCGCTTCCATTGCAACATCCGTTCCTGTTCCAATTGCCATACCAATATCAGCTACCGCTAATGCAGGAGCATCATTGATTCCATCTCCTACCATTGCAACATGTTTGCCACTCTCTTGCAATTTCTTCACTTCATTCGCTTTTTGCTCTGGTAAAACCTCCGCAATAACATGCTGGATTCCCGCTTCTTGAGCAATAGCTTTTGCCGTACGCTCATTATCACCTGTAATCATCCATACATCAATACCCATACTTATCAATCGATTAATTGCTTGTTTAGAAGAGTCTTTAATTGTATCAGCAACCGCTACAATTCCTGCATATTCTCCGTCAACCGCAACTAACATTGCTGTTTTTCCCTCTTCTTCAAATGCATTCATTGCATCATGACCGTTTTCATCAATTGCCACTGAATGCTTTTGCATTAACTTACGAGTACCAATTAGCAAAGAATGACTATTTACTTTCGCTTCAATTCCGAAACCAGGTACCGCATCAAATGACTCTACTTGCGTTAATGAAATTCCTTTTTCTTGCACACCTTTTACAATCGCTTCTGCTAATGGGTGCTCTGATTGCTTCTCGGCAGATGCTACTAAACTTAGAAGCTCTGGTTCATTCCAATTAGATGCTGTGATTACATTTGTTAAAACAGGCTTACCATTTGTTACTGTTCCTGTCTTATCGAGCATCACTGTATTAATCTTATGTGTCTGTTCTAAATGTTCTCCACCTTTGAATAGAATACCAAATTCAGCAGCACGACCAGATCCCGCCATAATAGAAGTTGGCGTTGCTAAACCAAGTGCACATGGGCAAGCAATAACTAATACTGCAATCATTTTTTCTAACGCTTCTGGAAAGTTACCTGGATCAGCTATGAAATACCAAATTAAGAAAGTTACTATTGCAATACCTACAACAATCGGTACAAATATGCCTGAAATCTTATCTGCTAATCGCTGAATAGGTGCCTTTGATCCTTGCGCTTGTTCTACTACTTTCACAATTTGCGCAAGAGCTGTATCACTTCCTACTTTCGTAGCGCGAATTTTCAAGAAGCCGTTTTTGTTAATTGTTGCTCCGATTACAGTGTCTCCTATAACTTTATCTACCGGAACACTTTCACCTGTAATCATTGATTCATCAAGAGCTGAACGTCCTTCAATAATTTCACCGTCAACAGGTACCTTTTCGCCTGGTTTTACGAATACGATATCCCCTGTAACAACCTCTTCTAATGGTACTTCTAATTCTTTACCATCTCTTTCTACAACAGCTGTTTTAGCTTGTAGACCCATCAGCTTTTTAATAGCTTCTGAAGAGCGACCTTTTGCTTTTGCTTCAAACAATTTACCTAATAAAATCAATGTAATTAGTACAGCACTTGTTTCATAGTAAAGACTTAGTTCATGCGTATGAGCACCGATTGATTGAATGCTTTGATATAAACTATAGAAATAAGCGGCTGATGTCCCTAAAGCTACCAAGACATCCATGTTAGCACTACCATTTCGGAGCGCTTTAAAAGCCCCAATATAAAACTGACTACCAATAATAAATTGTACTGGTGTTGCCAATGCAAACTGGAACCATGGATTCATTAAAATATCAGGCATATAAATCCAAGATGTAAAAGAGAAGTGCCCAACCATTGTATATAACAATGGTAGCGATAAAATTGCTGAAATGATGAACTTCCATTTTTGCTTTTCAATAGCTCTTTGACGATGATCTACTTGGTCATCTTGACTATCTTGTTTTCTTTCCGCACCATAGCCTAGCTTTTCAACTTTGGCAATAATATCACTTTGCGATACAGCACCTGGATTGTATGTTACAGTCGCAGTTTCAAGAGCTAAGTTAACGTTGGCATTCACGATACCTTCCATTTTATTTAACCCTTTTTCCACTCTTGTCGAACAAGCAGCACAAGTCATTCCTGTTATATTAAACTCTGCTACATCCATCGATACACCGTAACCGAGTTTTTCAATTTTTTGTTGAAGTTCTTCTGGTTTCACTTTATCCGGATCATACGTAATGGTAGATTTTTCTAGAGCTAAGTTAACATTGGCTTGCTCTACACCCTCCATTTTATTTAATCCTTTTTCAATTCTTGTTGAACAAGCAGCACAAGTCATTCCTGTTACATTAAATGTTGCTTCCTTTGATTGCCCACTCATATAATTCACCTCTCCATACCCATGCGGGGTATATATTATTTCAAGAAAAACTCGGTTGCTTAAACCGAGCTTTCCTTATTATAGAATTGTAAATAACTAAGCTTGATGTCTAGCTCCAGTTCATACGGAGCTAAACAGACGCTTTCGCTTTTCTTATTGTACGTCGTATCCTTGATCGTCGATTGTTTCTTTAATAGCATCTAATGTTACAACAGATGCATCATATTCTACATCTACTTTGCTATCGCTTAAGTTAACAGCTACGCTCTTTACACCTTCAAGTTCGCCAACGCTTCCCTCTACAGCTTTCACACAGTGACCACATGACATTCCTTTTACGATTAAAGTAGTTTTATCCATAATAACCTCTCCTTATTTCTTCATTAATTTTTGTATAGTTACTAACACTTCGTCTACTACTTCCATATCACCTTCTTGAATACGTTCAAGAACACAGGTTTTCAGATGCCCTTCAAGCAGCAATTTTGCAACGCTGTTAAGAGCCGATTGTGTCGCAGCAAGTTGAGTAATGATATCATCGCAATACACGTCTTTCTCAATCATCCCTTTAATGCCACGAACCTGCCCCTCTACACGGTTCAAGCGTGTGATTAGGTTCTTCTTAACACTATCTGAATGGTGGCTTTTACGATCAGAATGTTGATGACAACAAGAGTCTTCAGATATAAATTCGTTCAAGTCTTTATTCATGATCATCTTCCCTCCCCACGTCTAAAATATACTATACCCCCCTACCCTATGTAAAGCCTAAATTTTTAATTTTCCACAATTTTTTCTAATACCCATTCTTACAGTTAGCTATTTATTGAGGTACAATTTAGTTATTATCAAGTCCATTATAGAAGAAGGAGATTTTATAGAATGCTCACTATTTATTTTACACGTCACGGTCAAACAGAGTGGAATGTCGAACATCGTATGCAAGGATGGGGGAATGGTGAATTAACTGAATTAGGTCGATCTGACGCCTACAATTTAGCTGTACGTTTAAATAATACCCATCTCGATAAAATCTATTCTAGTACTAGTAAGAGAGCTTATGAAACGGCTGAAATTATCTCGAACGGCAGAAATATTACATTAATCAAGAATGACTTATTCCGTGAAATGTATTTCGGTGAATGGGATGGAATGTTACGAGATGATATTATCACCAAATATCCAGATGATCATAAATGCTTTTGGGAAACGCCGCATTTATTTGAGGGTAAAGGTGGAGAAACATTCTTTGATATTCAAAATCGCGCTAAACAAGCTCTTCAATTAATTCTAGATGAAAATAAAGAAGGTACAGTACTCGTTGTCGCTCATTCCATTTTCTTACGTGTCATATTTGCCACATTAAAGAACCTGCCGATCGCAAAAGTATTTGAACAAAATCCACCAGGAAATACAAGCTTAACAAAGGTAGTTTATGACGGAAAAGCTTTAACTATTGAGTATGAAGGCGATATGTCTCACGCAAAATAAGAACAAAAGCGAAAGTCG
>NZ_JBALMO010000236.1:0-13017 GCF_036963345.1 Bacillus sp. JJ722 | reverse complement strand
ATTTTATGAGTAGATATCTTGATATAGAAACAAGTACAGCTTGTTGTAGTAGAAAATAAATTGTATGAAACCCGACTTTTTAAGCAAAAGTTATTTATTCTTTAAGAAAAGTTTAAGTGGAGGATAGTAACATGCTTAGATGTTAAGGAGGGAAAGTATTGAGAAAGAGATATAATTCTATAATTTCTTTCATGCTGACTTTGCTGTTGGTTTTTTCTATGGTTGTACCTACAGCAGTTGCTGAAGGAAATGAAGCACTTGATGGTGGAGTAACACCAACATCAATGTCAAATGATGAAATAACAACAACACCACCAAGTGATGGAACAACCACCACACCAGGTGAAGAAACAAAGTCACCAGGTGACGGCCAAGCGCCAACAAGTGAAGAAAACCCACCACCAAGTGGCAACGAAGCACCAAGTGATGGTGAAACACAACCAGGTGAAGGTGAAGAATCATCAAGTGAAGAAACAATACCACCAGGTGACGGCGAAACAACAGGAAGTGATGGTGAAATACCATCAGATAATGCCGAAACACCACAACCAGATGTCAGTTCAAAACCAAATCCGGAGGATGGTACAGAAACACCAAAGCCAGAAACTGAAACGGAAAATAAAGATCCAAAACCACCGGTTGGTCAACCCAAAGAATTGGATTTTAACATTATCACAGGGATTACATTAAACGGTGAAGATAATGTTGATTTAACTGAAAAAGAATCTATCAAAAAAGATTCAAAAGTATCCTTGATATTTACTTACGCAATCCCTACTGGCAAATTTGTTATGGAAGGTGATACGTTTACATTCTCTATTCCAGAAGAATTGAAATCACTCGAAGGTCAATTTGATCTGAAAGGAAAAGATGAGGACAACAATAGAATCTCGTATGGAACAGGTGTAGTTAGTGGTGGACAGGTAAAACTTACTTTTTCAAAGAATGTGGAGCAAGATAATGTAAGAGGAGAATTTTTCTTTGAAGCACAATTTGTTGAAGAAAAAATAGGTGATGAAAATCCAGTTCCAATTGCATTTGATTTAAAAGGTGAAGCGACAGTAATTGCTTTGGATTTTGAACAGAAACAGAAAGTTAACCCAACAATTTCAAAAGAGTCTATTGCATTTGATAAACAAACGAATATCATCACTTGGAAAGTACATATTAAATCAGGCGATGAAGATATCAAAAATGTCGTGTTTAATGATTCTATTCAAGAGGATCAAGAATATGTAGCAGGTTCATTTAAAGTGGGGACTGCTTCAATTGATGATGCAAAAGTTTTAGGTAAAGACGGAAAAACATTAAATTATACATTCGATTCAATTGCAAAAGAATCTACGAAAATAATTACATTTGAAACGAAGATCAAAGATGAATCTCTACCTAGTGAAGATACAGAAAAAACGTACAAAAACATTGCATCTATACACCCAGAAGGCTATGAAAAACCAATCATGTCTAATGAAGTGGGTGTTACAGTAAAGACAGATAATATTCAAAAAACTGGGAAAGCTAATAAATCATCTTCAGGAGCTACAACCATTGATTGGACCATTACGATCAATAAAGACTCAAACACTATAAAAAATGAAGATGGGTCTTTAAAAATTGAAGATACATTACAAGAAGGCTTGAAACTCGTTCAAGATAGTGTGAAGATTTTGGATGGAAGTCAAGATGTAACTTCAGATTCAGATTTAGGAAGCTTAAAAACTAGGGATGATGGATTTACATTTACATTTAAAAAGACTGTTTCTAAACAATATACAATTACGTATACAACAGACGTAACAGATCAAGATTTCCTTATCACAGGTAAAGATCAAATTTTTACTAATACTGCTACTTTGACAGGGACAGATGTGATCAATGGAAGTGCTACTGCTAATGTAGGCGTAGGTGTTAAACCAAACCGAATTTCAAAAAGTGGAACGTATGACCGTTCTTCAAAAGAAATTACATGGACGATTTCTATTAATAATGACGGAGTTCCTTTGAAGAATGTAATATTAACGGATAAGATTGAAGAGGGGCAAACATTAGTAAAGGGATCACTCTCAAATGATAAATGTACCTATGATGAGAATAGTAAAATAATAACATGTGACTTAGGTGATATTAATGAAAAGCAAACTATCACCTTTAAAACAACAGTCGACAGCAACAATGATCATGCTACTAATAATCAGTCAACGTATTATAATACGGCTACTATAGAACATGATGGTATTACGGATTCTACTGATAAAGTGCCTGTACAAGTTACAAGTAACGTTATTAAAAAAGCAGTAGCGGAGAGCTACAATTATGAAGATCGTACTATTACGTGGAAATTAACGATTAATGAAAACAACATGTCGTTAACGGATATCGAAGTTAGAGATACGATACCAGATGGATTTGAATATGTAGAAGGTTCAGCTAAGACGAGTATTGTTGACATCGGAACATTTTCAAGTCAGGATAGAACGTTAGTCTTTACTGCTAATAAAGATCAAGTCATAAAGGAACAGTTTGACATTACTTTCATAACGAAAGTTTCCAAACCTGATGAGTTCTTCAAAACAAACGGAGAAATCTACGTAACGAATACGGCGACAATAAAAGCGGACGAAATACCTGGAACGGTTACAAGTAATGAAGCAAGTACAGATATTCAGAATAACATCGTTTCTAAAGATGGAAACATTAACAAAGACGCTAAATCGATTACTTGGCAGGTGGAAGTAAATCCAAATTATATCAATCTTCCAAAAAATGTAACCATTAAAGATACATTACAAGAGGGATTAGAGCTAGATGTAGATTCTGTTAAATTGTATTCAGCTAAAGTAGATTCTAAGACTGGTGCTTTAACGAAAGGTGCGGAAGTTGCTTTAGAAGCTGGTAGTATTCAATATGATGGAAAGACACGTCAATTTGACTTTACGTTCCCTGATATCGCTACAAGCGTTCCAAGTGCTTATATACTAGTCTTCGATACAGATGTTATGAAAGAAGGAACGTACACGAACTCTGTTACCTTCAACGGAACGGGTAGCGATTTAACAGATCAATCTACTAGTCAAGTGATTGACCAAGCAATCATGGGTGGTACAGGAACAGGAAATACGAGAACAATTTCAATGGAGAAAGTTGATAAAGATACGAAACAGAAACTTTCAGGTGCTGAATTTGAACTATGGATGGATCATCCAAGGACAGGCAAGACGTTTGTTAGAACTGTTTCATCCGATTCTGAAGGTCAAGTTTCATTTGATCGTTTAAGATCAGGAATAAAGTATACTGTAAAAGAAGTAAAGGCTCCAGAAGGTTATCAACTAAGTAGTACGCTATTTGAGTTTACATTAGATAGCAAAGAAAAACATCCAAATGAAACAAAATCTTATTCATTTGAAAATGAAAGAATCAAAGGTGCCGTACAATTCATGAAGAAAGGTAAGGACGGTCAACCTCTTTCAGGAGCAGAATTTAAGTTATATTATAAAGCAGATACAACGTTTGAATTACCTGTTGGACAAGCTATTAGTGACCAAAATGGAATGGTTACATTTGAAAATGTACCTCTAGGAGAATATGTCATTAAAGAAACGAAAGCACCTGCGGGATATAATCTTTCAGAACAAGTATTGAATGTTAAGGTAACAAAAGAATCAGCTCAAGGAGTAACAAAAGCTCAGCCATATGAAATGATAAATGAAAGAACGAAAGGTTCCATTCAATTTATTAAAACGAATGAACTAGGCAAGCCATTAGCTGGAGCAGAATTTGAGCTGTATGCAGAAGATAACAGTAAAGTAGGAAGTGCTGTTACATCAAATGAAGATGGTTTAGTTGAGTTTAAAGATGTTGAGCATGGTGTGTATACGATTAAAGAATCAAAAGCACCAAAAGGCTATCAACTATTGAGTAAACCATTAATAGTAACGGTAGATGGTAAAGAAGGCCAAATATACAAACTCGAAGATGTGAAAAACTATAAAATCATCGTTCCTCCACCTACGCCACCTCAAGGCGATGTGAAGGTTCTGAAAACAGATGAGAATGGAACTCCACTAGCAGGAGCAGAGCTCACATTATATGCTTCAGACGGTAAAGAAGTAGCTCGTTCAATATCAGATGCTACAGGTATTGTCATGTTCAAAAGTATTCCATTTGGAAACTATACACTTAAGGAAACGAAAGCTCCATCAGGGTATATAAAAAGTGATGAAATACTGAGTGTGACAATTAAAGATTCAGTTATGTATGAGTTTACTTTCATTAATAAGAAAGAAGATAACCCTATTAATCCAGGACCAGATCCAGGACCAAATCCAGGACCAAATCCAGGGCCAGAACCAGGTAAAAATCCTGGACCAAATCCAGGAACGGACATAGAGAATAATAATGAAGGTATCAAGGACAGTAATTCGATACCAAATGATACAAAAACCAATCAAGGAACCTTGCCGGAAACAGGTGGAGATTATTACAACTACTTGCTTATTAGCAGTGTAATAGGTATCATTGGGGGTTTACTAATCGTAGTAGAGAGATATAGAAGAAAATCAAGAGCTTAAAAAATAGTAATAAATAAAAGCATGGTTGCGGTTGTACAGTCTGAATATCAGATTATACAGTTTGTCTTCCATGCTTTTATTCTTTCAATCAATGGCAATTACTTTTTTTAATAACCATATATTCAGTTCTCGGGGGAGCTTTATGAACAAAAAGAAGCTTATTTTCATATCAGGCATGTTTCTAATTGTGCTTACTTGTATGCATGTTGCGTGGAATTTTTATTTTGCTAACGAAAAAATTGAGCCATTCAAGGATGGGGTATTAGACCTTCGGGAGCAAAAGTTCTCTGATAATAAAACGATTCTACTGAAAGGAGAATGGCAGTTTGCTCCGAATCATTTTTTTCTGCCTAATAAAGACAAAGCTGAAGATATTAAATGGAAGAAAGTTGATTCAACTAAGGTTCATTCACCAAATGGATTTGGGTCTTACCGACTTCGAATTTTGTTAAATCCAGATAATCAGCAGGAATATAGCCTTTCAATTAAAAGTATTTTGACAGCATCGAAGGTTTTTGTTAATGGGAAAGAAGTTGCACAATCAGGTATTCCAGCAAATAATGAAGACGAGCATTTTGGGCGTAATATGCCATACACGGTGCCACTTGGTTTTAACGAAAAGGAAATTGAAATTGTAATTCATGCATCTAATTTTGACTTAGCTCGATCGGGAGGAATTTATAAACCAATTGAATTTGGTACCACTCATACAATCAAAAAGAAGCAATTGATTTCTCAAATAATGGAATTGGCCGGATGTATTTTATTTCTGTTTCATGGCGTATATAGTTTTATCTTTTATTTAATCAGCTTTCCAAAAAAGCAGTTTTTGTATCTAGCAATTGCCTTTTTTTGTGGTTCTTTTGTAATTGTAATCGAACATGATTTGTTATTGATGCAATTATTTCCTCAGATGAGTTACGAGTGGTCGTTGAAAATCCTAGAAGTACTTTATATTAGTAGTATTGTATGTCTCATTCACTTTTTTGCAATCTTACTACCAAATAACCAAAGAAGCCGCTTTCATTCTAGATTGTCATTATTGCTTATAGTGTATTGTTTCTTCATTCCATTTATACCATTTCATTATCCAATGTACATAGTTATGCTAAGTTTAGGGCTGATGAACTTATTAATCATCCTTATTACAGGGGCAAAAACAATCTTTTTTGGACAAAAGCATATCATCTTTATTCTATTATGTGGAATTAGTATTTTGTCTAGTGTTACCTGGGGTATAATCGATAGAATGGGTGTGTATGATGTTCCTTACTATTCTCTAGATTTTATTATAGCTGTCTTTTGCTTAGCTACCTTTACGTTCAAAAATTATTATCGTGTTCATGAAGAAAGTAAAGAGCTAACTAAGAAACTACAAAAGGTAGATAAGATGAAAGATGAATTTCTTGCAAATACATCCCATGAGGTAAGAAATCCTTTGCATGGTATTATGAATATCGCTCAAATAATTCTTGAACGAAATCAAAATAGTTTAGATGAAGAAAGTAAAAATGATATGCAGCTATTAATTAACATTTCAAAACGATTATCACTTATTTTGAATGATCTTTTGGATGCTACGCGACTTAAAGAAAGTGAAATTAGACTACATATAAATCAGATTTCTATTCACTCTGTTGTTACTGGTGTTTTCGAAATGCTGCAATATTTGATAGAGGGTAAAAATATTCAGTTTGTCATAGACATCCCGAAAAATTTTCCTCACGTCGCTGCCGATGAAAATCGGTTGATTCAAATTCTTTTCAATCTCATTCATAATAGCATTAAATTTACAAGCAAAGGAAAAATTATGGTTCGTGTCGAAGAGAAAAACAGAATGGCAAACATCCATGTTAAGGATACAGGTATTGGTATGGATGCAAAAATACTTAAGAGAATTTTTGAACCATACGAACAGGGAGACCCTAGTATTGTGACAATTAGAGAAGGATTTGGTTTAGGTTTAAGTATCTGTAAACAGCTAGTTAAGCTTCATGGTGGGAATTTATCGGTTCAATCTATTCCTGGTAAAGGGACTACTTTTACATTTACCCTTCCATTAGCCAAGGATAAATCGGTAGTAAGCAGAAAGGATCAAGCTACATTTATTTTTACAGAAAAGGATACTTATATTAATAACTCCATATCGAAACAATCATCAGAAGCGACAGGCGTTCAGCGAATTCTCATAGTGGATGATGATCCTGTAAATGTAAAAATATTGCGCGAAATACTACTGAACGAGAATTACGATGTAGTCACATGTACTAATGGTTGTGAAGCATTTAAACTATTAATGAAAGGAACTTGGGATTTAGTTATTGCTGATGTGATGATGCCCAAATTGTCCGGGTATGAATTAACACAAAAAATTCGAGAACATTATTCTCCCTCAGAGCTGCACATCTTATTGTTAACTGCACGAAGGCAACTGGAGGATATGAATATCGGCTTTCGTTCAGGTGCTAATGATTATGTGATTAAGCCAGTCGAAAAAATTGAGCTAGTTGCCCGGGTTAGAGCATTAACTGATCTGAGAAACTCGGTCAAAAAACAGGTCGAAATGGAAGCTGCATGGCTTCAAGCACAAATAAAGCCACATTTTTTATTTAATACGTTAAATACCATCATGGCCTATAATGAAATTGATTCAAATAAAATGCTTGAGCTACTCGAGGTGTTTGCTGATTATTTACGCGAAAGCTTTGATACTATGAATCTAGAACAAACGGTTCCACTTGAAAAAGAACTCAAGCTCGTACACTCGTACATTTTTATCGAACAAGTTCGATTTGGCGAAAGGTTACAAATTAAATGGGATATTGATAAAACAATATCATTTAGACTACCTCCACTCTCGATACAAACTATAGTAGAAAATGCTGTCAGACATGGTGTATTGAAGCAATCTAATGGCGGTACGATCACAATTTCTATAAAAGAAGTGGATGGAGCAACGAGAATCATGATTGCCGATGACGGTGTTGGAATGGATGCTAATAAAATAGAAAGTATTTTTCATCCAGATCTGTCATTATCAAAAGGAATCGGACTACGAAATACTGATAAACGTTTAAAACGTTTATATGGAGAAGGTTTGCACATCATTAGTGCTCCTAACTTAGGTACAACCATTAGCTTCAGCATTCCGAGAGAATGAATAACTTTCACAAAACTCATTAAGAAAAGTTTAAGTGTGGTCGATAAAGTATGAATGAATTCAGTGAAATTATTATTCTATTATCAACCTTACAGATATTTACTAAAAATAATAGATTGTTGTAGGGTGAAGCCAACTTGATTTTGAAGCAAGTAAGTACAGAGCACTCATAATTAGGAACTATATACATAAGGGAGGATACTCTATTGAGTTGGTTAAATGAAGAAATTGCCGCAAGCTGGCGCCGTGAAGGGAAAAGGTATGCTACAGCTATCAATGAATATGTACGAATTGGAATGGAGAGCGATTGGCAACAAGATCAAAAGGAGCCGGACGAAGATGAGCGTTCGAGACTGGCGGCAGACATTGTTGAAATGATTCGTGCAGCTAACCAAGCTGGAGATATAGAACGGCTAAGGGAAGAAATTCCGCCGGCATCATGGCCGATTACCTCTGAATTTCATGAGGAGATGCAGGCGATAAGACCAGTGGCGTTTATGAAGAAAGGCAGCGTAATTGTACATGCTGGGAGTTCAAGAGAGCGTGGAACGTTGTATCTTATCCAACAAGATGATATAACCGAGCTTTCCGAGTTACATCATGTCGGCTGCTCTTCGGACGGAAATTATTTCGCACTAGTAAATCAGCAGGGGATCCGTATCGTGAGAGAAATGGACAGTAATTTAGAAGGAGAAGAGACTGCGGTTTTTATATGGAAAGATATACAGAACAGTATTAAAGCCTCTATCCCTAATTTGGAATCTTTAGCTGACGAGGAGCATCCGGAAGATATTTTACTCGAAGTGATTCCGTTTGATGATGGAAAACAATTACTGCTCGTTTGCTATTATGGGATTTTTATATTGGGAAGTGGGCAGATAGAGATGATTTATCCAGATGTATCAGAGCTTATGCAGTATGATTGTGAGGATTCGTTCATTGATATGGCTCATGGGGCTGTGTCACCAGATGGGCGCTGGATTGCATATGGTAGCCAAGGGAGTGAGCATTTACTGAAAGATTTGTCTGATGGGGCGGTATATGAATTTGCACCGGAATCCAGTTATCCACATTATGCCTTCTTTTCCTACGACAGCCTTGAGGTGTGGTACAACGCTTGCCATTTTTACAACGGTTCTACAATTCGTGTACCTGTAACGGCGGTTGAGCAAAATACTAGCGAAATAATAGAAGAATGGCCGTGTATGAATGATGAAATGAGAGTATACTCAGCGGCCGTGCTGAAAAATGGTCACATCTTAGGAGATGCATATGGATATCTTCGCTATATTGACAGAGATGGTCAAGAGGTTTGGCGCTATTATGTCGGTAGCACGATATCGGGGATGACTGTAACTCCAAATGAAGAAAAATTAGCGGTTGGAACTTATGCAGGTATGCTTCATCTGATTGATCTGAACGGTGGATGTAAAAGTGAATACAGTATAGGTACTGCTGACATATTAGAGACAAGTCGCTGGATTTTGTGGCAGAATCAGAATCCGTTGCAATGGTAGAATACAAAGGGGGAGAGGTTTTTGAAACATTTCACTATATTTGCTTCCAAGAACGACACTGACGATGTCGAAAAGAGGATACTAGACGTTTTTACAAAAGGTTTTGAAATCAAGAAAAACGAAAACGCCTATTTTCTCAAATCTAAAACGATTTTCATTAAACAAAAATTCACGATAAGAGTCGTTTCGGAGGATACGGAACCCGATTATTTCGCTAAGAATATTCCCGGGATGATGGGATTTTACGATAGCATTCCATTTGAGGATGAGAACCTTAAAGGATTGGTTATGACACAAATATCTGTTTTAAATACGATGATTAGCATTGAAACAGAGAAGGATATAAATGAAAAGCAGATGCAGTTATTTACAGAGTTGCTATCACAAATTGGAGGGATTGGCTTTTTACCTAATGGCATGTTGGTAGATCAAGAAGGTCTTGTTATTGTTTATCCTGATGGAAAATCAGGTTTGTCTAACTTCAGACCTCAGAGTTGCACAAGAAAGGTAATTGGGCAAGGGATCACATCAGAAGAAGGCGAACAAAGAAAAAACAAGACAATAGCTTATTTAACTGAAAGTGGTATTCCGTTTATTCATTCACTACCTCAGCTTCTACCTTTTGTGCAATGTCAGTTTAAAACACAAGAAGACATAGCAAGAAGAGCTGTCGCCTTATTAATTGTAATCCAATATGCTTGTGATGTAGCGCAAGGAGAAGGTATTCACGAGTCCAGAGACTTTTTCGTAAACATGCTTCAAAGATTTGGTGTAGATGAGTACCTAACTGAGAATGAAAGTAAGTTACTTCAGGCTAATGAACCAACTATTACTGAAGCGGTCAATATTTCTTGGCAATATGAAGCGTACTGGGTACTTATTTGGGCATTAGGTCTTGTAGAAACGCTCGATTTTCCTGATCAAGTATGCGACTGCAACTATGCCATCAACGTTGTATCTAGCTGTGAGACATTCGATCAGTTCTATCATAAAACCGTGATGAGAAATAAAGAAGAAATTATGGATGAAGCTGATAAAATTTATAGACTACATTGGGCATGCGTAAATAGCCGAGTTCAAGGACAAGAAGTCCCTCGTGGCATAAATGAGAGCGTCGTAATGGAAAGGCGCAGGGGGTTGTTCTGGATGATGGGGCATAGGGATGAAGAATGGGACGATATTTTCATGGATACATAAAAACAATATAGAAATATAAGAAGTGCGTTTTTAACCTATAAAACTATAGGTTTTGGCTAAACGCTTGTAAGAAATAATATGTATGTTAGATGTTTTGTTGATATTAAGTGGGATAAACTCTTAATGTGAATTAACAAAAGAATGAATATTAATTAAAGGAGCAATTTAATGAACAATTATTCGACAACTACTTTAAAAATGACAAGAGATTTTGATGTAGCATCCGAAAAGGTTTTTGATGCATGGTTGAATACTGCAATGATGAGAAAATGGTTCTTTACTTTGGAAGGCACAAATAAGGTTGCACAAAATAATCCTCAAGTAGGAGGTACTTGGGAGATTGTTGATCATCGAGATGGAAAAGATTATCGAGCAATTGGAGAGTATCTGGAAATTGATCTACCAAAAAAAATAGTGTTTACTTTTAAAATGCCACAATTTAGCGAAACAGAAGATACAATTACAGTTGAGCTAAGAGAAATTCAACAAGGTTGTGAAATGACATTTTCACAACATATTATCGTTCCTCATGAAGAAAATTGGACACAATCTGATATCGAAAAAGCACTTAAAGAGTATCATGATGGGTCAGAACATGGTTGGAATTTAATGTTTATGGGCCTTAAGGAATTGGTTGAAACAGGAAAAATCAGCTATAAAGGTTAAAGTAATTAAGATTAGAAATTAACCACTAATAAAATATTGGGGGAAGTCAAAGTGGCAGTTACTTATTGGACAGGGAAAAATATAACATTACGGGCTATTCAACCAGAAGATATAGTAATATTTGAGTCATTAGACAATGAAACTTTACGAAATATGGATTCGCTACATTTTCCACTTACTCCGACTAAAATGAAAGAATGGGTAGAAGGACAGGAAGATGATGCGTTTCGTTTTATTGCGGTTGACAAAGACAATAATATTGTTGGTGTAATTGAAGCCTTTGATTGTGATCAAAAAAATGGTACTTTTGATTATTATCTTAATGTATTTGAACCATACAGGGGAAAAGGGTATGCTAAAGAAATGATTCTTATGGTCATTCGTTTCTACTTTTTCGAACTATCTTATCAAAAAGTGAATGCGACTGTTTATTCATTTAATAACTCATCCATAAGATTGCATGAAAAGTTGGGCTTTGTGAAAGAGGGGCAGCTACGAAATATCATCTTCACAAAAGGTGCTTATTATGACGGCATTTGCTACGGCATGACAAGTCAAGAATTTAAACAAAAATATCCTGAATATCTCGTGTGAATATTTGGTAGTAAGGAAATATTACATATTTTCGCTTTAAGAGGTAATTACATAAAAAGGAGCTGACATTACAGCTCCTTTTCTTTACGGTTGACCTGAATTAAAAAACTTTATCATTTTCCGACAAAAGACTCCTTCCTCAATCGTGTGAAGGGCATAGCCCAACAATAGGTGGGAGATGAATGTCGGCTAGGCGTTAGCCTAAAGTTTCTTTTGAACGATTAACGTACTCGGGTTTAGGGTGTATATGTTGAACCAATTTTAGAATTAGCAAAGCAATTTGTTCCGGAAGAAAGAGTTATAGATTTAAGTAATAGAGAGCCAGAACAATTATATAAAGCTATAGACAATGGTTCTCCAGTTTGGGTAATAACAAATGCACTTTTTAAAGAATTGCCTGATCATCAATTTCAATCTTGGAAAGTGGATGGAGGGGAAATGAAAGTAACATATCAACAACATAGTGTTGTCATAACTGCTTATGATGAAGACTTTGTTTATGTAAATGACCCGCTAGAAAAACAAACAAGCAATGACAATTATGATTTAACATAGGATTTAGATTGGATGATATTTAGAATTACACGGAGTTGACTTTGGAGCTAAGATATCTCAGTATAATTTTCAAAAAGGAAGCAAGTTAACCGTATTCAGCTCTTATAGTGATTATAGATGTTTGGGAAGATTAATTTTAAGACTCACTCTAAGATAACTAAAGGGTGAGTTATTTATTTTGTCATTATATAAACATCCATTCGTTTTATTCCGATATATAATGTTGGGTATGGAAGTTCTTGAAAGGTGAGTATTGAATGGGAATCAAAAAAATTAAAGATATAGGAAATAATGAATGGAAACCTTCATTCTTCATTCCTGAGCAGAGGCGAATGATGATTAAATTGTATGAGGATTTTTACAGACAACCTAAACCAAAAATCGATGATTATGAATTGCAAGAAATCGAAAGTAAAGTACACTATGCAATTAAATATGATTTAGTGTTAAAAATTACGATCTGGAATAATGGTTTTGAGGAGATCTATCGAGGGAAAGCAGACTATCTAAATAACATACATAAAAAGATCCGTTTGTTAGAAGTGAATGGAGATGTTGCATTTATAAAGTTGGATGACATAATATCAGTTATTGTTGAGAAATAGAACATTTTTACAGACCAAACCGATTAGTAAATTAGAGATTGAGTATAATTACTGAATTGATATCGAATCATTTAATAAATTGGGCAAATCCCCAGCTCGTTTGAGAAGGGGATTTTATTTATCCCATTCTAACTGCCGCTAAGACTCCCACTTCA
>NZ_JBALMO010000235.1:0-1809 GCF_036963345.1 Bacillus sp. JJ722 | reverse complement strand
ATTTGATTGTTACTATATACCTTCTGGGCTACAATTAAGAAAAAGAAACCTTAATTGGCATATTTTTTATTTCTTGTAAACTAGAGTCATCTATTTGGAAGCAGAGGGGGAAATGGGTTTGATCAAAAAGATAATATCAGGAATTATTTTACTTTTGCTTATTTCTGTAGCGATTGTACAAGCTATGGACAAAAAAAAAGAACCAGAATTACCGGGGTTAGACGTAGGGGGAAAGGCACCAAATTTTACACTTCAAAATCTTGAAGGTGAAAATGTATCGTTATCGGATTATAAAGGGAAAAAGGTGATCTTAAATTTCTGGGCAACATGGTGTCCACCGTGTCGTAAAGAAATGCCTGCTCTAGAGAAGTTTTACCAACAAAATAAAAATAAAATAGAGATATTAGCCATTAATACAGATCCAAAGAATGATGTGGCTGGTTATGTGAACAGTATGAATCTTACATTTCCAATCTTATTAGATGAAAAATCTGAAGTATCAGGTCAATATGATATATTGTCCTTACCTACTACTTATTTCATTGATGAAAAAGGAAAGTTGGTAAAAAAACAGATTGGTGAGCTTACATTTGAACAATTAAATCAAATAATGAGTGAACTATAAGAAAATGTGAAGCCATATTTTTAGTAGAAATGTAAATAGTTAGAAAAATTTTAATAATAAGATTTGTAACAATAATGACATAAATAATCGTTCTTTTGCTAATAATAAGTATTATCATAAAGATAAGAAGGTGATAATATGAAGAAAAGACGTAAGCTTTCGTTTGAGGATTTAGTTTTAGAAAATAAAAATGAATTATTAAAAGATATGAAAGCTTTAGAACGAATTGAAAGAAAATTAGAAGAACGACATTTAGAAAAAGCAGAATAAATATTACATGTTTCTCCTACTTTCGTAAACAATAGAGGTAAGGAGGGTGTGTATATGGGTAATCCAAAAAAAGATTCAAAACATTTTGCACCAAATCATATTGGTACAAAATCGCGTTCAGCTGGTGGTAATAAAGGAAAACAAATGCAAGACCAATCAGGTCAGCATCCACAAGTAATACAAACCAAAGGTGAATAGGCACCTATATATGAATGTAGTAAAAGAGTAAGAGATCTCTTGAATTAGAGTTCTCTTATTCTTTTTTATCATATGTTAAAATAACAAATAGGAAGGGGAGTTGCCGAGTGTTTATCTCTAAAAAAGATATAGAAGTTCGATATGCTGAAACGGACCAAATGGGAGTAGTCTATCATGCAAACTATCTAGTTTGGTTAGAATTGGGGCGAACACAAATTGTCAAAGATTTAGGATTTAATTATAGTGAATTGGAGAAAACGGGTTACGTTTCACCAGTATTAGAAGTGCACGTTTCTTATAAAAGATCATTAAGATACGGTGAAACGGCAACAGTACATACATGGATCGAAGAGTATTCACCAACACGAACCACATATGGTTATGAAATTTATAATGAGGATGGTGAATTAGCAGTTACTGCTACTACAATGAACATCGTTGTAAAAAAAGATTCTTTTCGACCGATTTCTATGAAACGTTATTTTCCTGAATGGCATGAAGTATATGAGAAAAATAAAAAACAAAAATAAATATGTGGATTAATAAAAGCCGCCTTGATGTAATAAGGCGGTTTTTTCTATCTAGTAAAAAATAAAGAAGAAAGAAGGCGTCCTCTAAGGTAATGGTGTTTTAGAATTTTACATATACGATACAGGCATTCTTCTTGTTGATCACGTTCTAACTGGTGCTAGGACTCTCACTTCAAAACGAAAGTA
>NZ_JBALMO010000234.1:7350-9712 GCF_036963345.1 Bacillus sp. JJ722 | reverse complement strand
GTATAGGATTAATCATCCACGATAAGCCAATCATCATAAATTGAAATACAAGTAAAAAAACATGTAATGACATACCCCAAATAGCGAATAATCTAGAATGTTTCTTTGTAAATAAGCCAACTATACCGAGAAAAAAACCTATAATCGATATTTGACTATAAAATGTAACAGGAATACTCTCAGCTTCTGTTAAGATCGCTACGTTAAACATCGCTAATAGAAATAGTGCTAATAGAAACGATAGTAAACCTGTAATTGTTGGGAAACGCCTTGTTTTCTTCTTTCTCCATATTAATTCCATAGCTTCACTTCCCCTAACTTAACTGCTCGTATTTCCTTCATTGATTGTAATTTTCGAATTTCTTCGGTTGGTCCTGTAATTACAGCTCCATACACATTTATTCCATGCTTTTGAATATACTCAATCCGCTTTGATAAGGATAGCTCTTTTGCTCTTGCTACTTTTGTTGCTACTTGTTCATGCTTCTCTAACAGTTTTAAAATACGAAGAAACACTTCTTCATTTGTCCCCTCTCTTCCGTTAAAAGGCGACCATGTTGAATGATCGATTTGAGCAGGAAAACCTAGTGATGTAATTGGTACCCCACTTTCACCTAGTTGTTTTGCTTCTAAACCTGTATCAACAGCTACCCATCGAAGTTCTGCCTGCTCAGGTAATAATGTCTCTAATTCTGCCTTCGTCATAACATCAGTTAAGGACACATATACTTCAGACATCGTACCATCTGGCAAACCTTTTAATTTATCCCATTCTTTGTTACTATCATAATTAATTGTTGCTTCTGGGTGAAATAACACTTCATTTTCAACAGAAGGAATTTCAGGTAAAGGACGTTCCAATAACAATCGTTTCTCAGGAAAACGAGCTGAATCCAAATTAAAGCGAATACTTTCTTCCCCCACATTGTATTCTTCATTTCCAATTTTTTTATACAAATCGAAATCTAAATTCAAAGTGAAAATACCAACCTTCTCTTCAATCTCCATTTCCTCAATACTTACGTTGGGCTCTGTAACATAAATGGTATTCCCAACGACCTCAATAAGCGTATTCGCTTTGTTGCCAACCGCATAATATAGATGACTAGCTAACGTCATAATGGGTATGATAAGTAGAATAAGTGCTAAACTAATCATGACGTTTGTTATACGCGCTGTATTCTTACCGATACGAACAATTCTTTCTTGCCCTTCCTCCGAAAAAGATTGCTCTTCATTCATTGTCTGTTTTGTTTCTTTCAGTAACTCACGATATAATTCTTCATCCTTGTGATCATGACTCATCTGACTGTTTCAACTCCTTAATTAATGCTACAGCTTTTTTTCTCCCTCTAAATAAATGACTCTTTAAAGTATTTAATTTCATATTCAATACTTCTGCTGCTTCCTTATAGGCTAATCCGTGCAAATCACATAATAAAATAACGTGCTTTTCCTTCTCTGGTAATGAGTGGATAGCATGTAATAATAATTGATAACTTTCCTTTTCCAAAAAAGCATTCTCTGGTGAACGATGGTCAGCAGAATGTTGGGTAACATCTTCTTTCACAATGATTCGTTGATACTTCCTTTTATAATCAACAAAGGCATGATAAGCTACTTTAAATAACCAAGCTTTAATATTACTTATCTCATAATCTTCAAGTTGCACGTATGCCCTGTAAAATGCTTCTTGTACCAAGTCTTCAGCCATATAATGATCTTTTGAAAGAGAAAACAAATATCGGTATACATCATTCACATGTCGTTTAAATACCTCATCTAAGTCCACCTTGTTCCCTCCTTAACAATAACCACGTATTACCACATCAGAAAGTTGCAACAATTCCAAACAAATTTCACAAAAACAGATTTCTTATATATAATCCTTCCTTTCTAGCTGCTCATGAATTGATTCATTCACCTTCCTTGCTATAAGATAAGAATAAAGAAAATAGTATTAAGCTGGAGACGAAAAATGAACCAAGAAAAATGTCAACATAATCAATCACATCTATTTCAATGGTTTCCATGCCATCGTAGAGCTGATCGATCCTTCTTCATATATGGAAAGCAAATGCCGATTTGCGCCCGCTGTACTGCTATATTAATAGGTTATCTATTTACACCTTTTGCAATTGCTTTTCAAGTAACCGCACCATTCTATATCATTATACTTATATGTATACCTATGCTAATTGACGGCTTTACACAATTATGGAAATGGCGTGAAAGCTCTAATATACTCCGCTTTATAACTGGACTAGCCTTCGGAATCGGCCAATCGTTATTTATTTCGACGGTTGTTATTTTTATTGTAGAATTTGTTAAATAATGATTGGAAGTAATATAGTAAAAAACG
>NZ_JBALMO010000234.1:682-7328 GCF_036963345.1 Bacillus sp. JJ722 | reverse complement strand
GCGTAAAATAAAATACATTTAAAGAGAAATAAATTAAGATTTATTTCTCTATGCTATTAATAATAAAAACGTATATGTTTTTTATTTCAAAGACTCAAAATACCCCTACCAAACTATTAAATGAATCGATAAAGACTAGCAATGATTTTTAGTCAATTACAGCCGGAATAATAAAATCCTTAATCAGTGCCCACCTATCACGAGGATTAAGGATGAATTCTGACGCAATTGAAATGACTAGGTCTTTTTCTGGAATGCAACAAATGGTATTACCACCATCTCCTAGTGCTAAGTATGCAAAAACTCCGTCCTCTTCACGTAACCACCAAAGATAACCGTAGTGGTTGTTGTTCATCATTGTTGTTTCGTCAATCCATGTTTCAGGAATAATCTGATTATTGCTCCAAATACCGTGATTCAAATATAGATAACCAAAACGTGCCATATCACGTGGAGTTAGCGTAAGACCCCATCCTCCTGTAGAGTTACCACTTGGGTCTTTAACCCACCCTTTCACATTTTCCCCGAATAAATCCTCAAACCCAAATGATTTCATTTCACAATCCAGAATTTCTTTCATGCCGATGGGTTTAAATAAGCGTTCATTAGCAAACTCACGGGCGCTTTTTCCTGTGCTGCGAGTGATGATCGTTGAAAGCAAGTGCGCCCCTGCAGTGGAATACTTAAAAGTGCCAACACTTCCATTTTGGCCTAGCATATCCAGAGTATATTTTATCCAGTCAGGTTGTTTACACAACTTATCCAGCGGTTCGTGCCAGTCCTCAAATGGATAAGGAGCCGTCATAGTGAGAAGATGGCGTATCGTGATTTCTCGTTTCTGCCTATCATCATCGGAAGTATATTCAGTAAAAAAATCCAGTACCTTCTGATCTACATTTTTAATATATCCAGTATCTATGGCAATACCAATAAGGGCAGATATTATACTTTTCGTTACAGATGCCACATGGTGCATATCATCCGCGCCATAGCCATTAAAGTATCTTTCATAAGCAATATATCCATTTCTCACAACAACAATACCGTTTATATTGCTGTACTCGGATTTTATCATGGGGTCAAGCTCTGTAAGCTTATCAGAGTCCATTCTCAAAGTTGCCGGGTCTACGGATTGCCATTCTGTAGTTGGCCAGTAGTTTCTTTGCATTGTAGATTTCACCTCTAAAAGACGTTATTTGTTTAAGATTAAGAAAGTATACTAGACAAGTTTCTAGTTCCAGCGCCTAGTGTAAGTCGCTGAGTGAGGCGCTACTCATTTTCTTAGTAAGTGTTAAGAAAAATTACTTCATTTTTTCTTTACAGGAAAGTACACCTCGGTAATTAAATCCTCAGGAACGGTGGCCTGATTGGGATCGGTTACATATACTTCATATGGTGATTTCACCAATTCATATCCTTCATTTTCTATCCATTCCCTAAGCTTTGCATAAACAGACGTCAATTCTGAATATGAACCCTTTAAAACAGACTTCGCACAAAGGCCTCCAGGAAAATCTCTCGTTCCCTTTACAGCCTCTTCTATCGGAATAGCAAACTCTGTATCATTTCCGGCAGGATTGTATTCAGTACTGTGATAAATAGTTATTGGTGTACCAAGCAAGGTCAGTTTTTCAGTAGCTATCTTTCCATATAGCCTACTAAAATACTTTCCATATCCTAGAGCATAGTCATCACTTCTCATCATCAGACGCATATAAAGAATATTCATTGGCTGGGTTTCAACAAGTTGTACATCTACACTGTCAAGGTAAGACATAATAGGAATGCCTGTCTCTAAATTTAAAATATCATTATTCATTTGTTTTAAGGTATATTCAAAAGCATTTAGCTTTTCCTGTATTTCCCTTCTTTTTCGGTTAAGGATAGAACAAAGCATCTCTTCTGCTTGATCTTTTTCCAATTCCAAAACGTCTTTAATTTCTCCAAGTGAAAAATGATAAGATTTCAACCGGTTGATAAAGAGCATCTTTTTTAGTTGCCTGATGGAATAATATCTATAACCGTTTTCAGGATTAATCTCATCAGGATTAATTAATCCAATTTCATCATAATATCGAAGTGTTTTTGTAGATACTTCGCATATCTTTGAGAATTCTCCAATCGATAGCATGAGGTCACCTCCATCCTTCATTTTTTATAAAGACTAAATACCTTACATATCAATACTTTGTTCAATACTACTTTACTCCTTTCCCTAAGGGCAAAGTCAACTGCATAAATCTTAGACTTCTTTCTCAAATTGACCAAAAACAATTGTAGATAATTTTCACACTCAAAAAAAGGAAGCCTTAAAGTTTTGGCTTTCCTTTTAACTAATGATTGATATAAACTACATTCCCTATAATATCATCAGCATTAATCAATGCCGATCTGCTATCCGTACAACAATGATATTTTAAACAGTACTTTTTTTAGCTTGGTAAACTATTAAAGTTCTACCTCACGCTTTGCTTAATTGATTCCGTGTCTTATTATAAGCCTTTGTTGCTTCATTAAACTCATTTACGTATTTTCCAACTTGTTTACTAAGTGCATTTACTTCATCAACAGATGCTGAAATAGCTTTTAATTCTTTCCCATTCTGTAATGATCCATATAATCTACTTTTCTTACATAAAAGTTCATCGTATTTAGTTAACGCCTTGTCATACGCATCCAATCGGTCAATATACGTTTCATGAAGAAGCTTAATTTGTTTATCCTCTTTTGTATCTTTTAGTTTCTTTAATGTTTCTTCTGATTTATTAAGAAGTTGTTTCTGTTCTACTATTTTTGCTTTCTCTTCATCTATTAATTTTTGACCTTTTGAAATGACAGAGACAGCACTTGCCATTTGTTTAGTTACATTGTTAATCGTATCTTTTCCTTCTTCAAGGATAATCGTATACAATTGTTGCTCTTCCACATTCAAGTCACCAAAAAGTTCATTTTGGTTCGATTTTTGTAAAACTTGACTAACGATTTCCTTATGTTGCTCTAAATATTTCTCTCCATAATTACTACATCCTGTTAAAGTAAAAGTTAATAATGTCACAGTAATCATATAATATTTCTTCATTTCGCTTCCCCTTGAACCCTAAATTCTGTCATCTTTTAGAAAATTAACCATAAAGTGTTTTGATTCATCATATACATCGAACTCATATCCTTCTGCTTCGATCGTTTCAATGATTTGAGGTAATGCTTCAATCGTTCCTTTTTTATCATGAATTAAAATGATTTCAACCGGTTCTTCTAATTGTTTTTTAATTTCCGTTACAATTTGTGAAGGATTATTTTGATAGCGCCAATCGTTTGAATCGATCGTCCAATCCCATGTTTTTAACCCTGCACTTACTACTTGATCACGTAAGTCTTTCGTTAATCCAGGATTTGATCCGTATGGGCTACGAAATAAAATAGGCTTTTCATTTGTAAGTGAATTAATTTTTTGTTGAACTTGCTTCATCTCGCTTACAACTTCACCGTTCTTATAAAGCCTAGTGTAATCATGAGTCATGGAGTGCATGCCAACGTAATCACCTCGCTCATGAAATTTTTTCACATATTGTGGATATAAATCTATGTTACTACCAATTAAGAAAAAAGTTGCAGGTACTTCATATTCATTTAATATATTTATTAATTTATCAGCGTAACGAGAAGGTCCATCATCAATAGTTAAATAAGCTATTTTTCGAATTTGTCCGTTAAACTCCATTGGTGCTTCCTTTTCATCGTGTTTGTATTTTATAATAGGTAAAATAAGTTCTTGATCTAACTTACTTGCATCTGTTGTATTCGGACTTAGCAAACTCCCGATGATAATGCCACTTAAAATAAGTGTTGATAATTTCCCAAAACGTTTTTTCATTCCTTTTTCCTCTTCCTCAAGTCAAATTCTTTATCTGTCTTTTCTACATAATTAACACAACTAAGGTATAATCCATCTTTAGATTGTATGTGCATCTTCTCTGAGAAATGCCCCCTTGATACCCGTTTTGTTGTTCCAATTAGTAAATCGATTTTTCTAGTAATATAGCTTCTCAAATAAACCAAAAATAAAATTTCAATATATTTTCTTTTGTTCTGTTAAAATGAATACATAGTATAGACGGTGCACTTGATAAAATTGTTTTACATGTTTCAATTTTTTCTCCGGTATATATTTCCAATTAAATGGAAGAAGGTTTGGGAGATGTTTTTTTTAGGTTTAACAACTTGCTTAATCCTCTTAGGTTCAGGAGTAATGTTATCTATAAATGATCAAATGGTACTTGGAGTCGTTTTGATTATAGCTGGGATAATTTGTATTGGTTTACTTATTTACCATTATTCGAATAAGAAACGACGTGAAGATTTACTAGACTATTGCGGGGATTGGGGATGTAATATAGGTGAGGAACTGATTTGCAGTGAATTACCTTTTAATATGACTAAAGGCCGAAAAGTTTTCGGAGATTGCGACTGTGATTGTCTAGGTAATAGTTGTGATTGTAGCCCTTGATTACAAGTTTTCTAAAACCTGACTTTAAAAGCCCTTGACGCAATCGAAAATGCGGCAAGGGCTTTATTCAAAGATATCTATTGATAACGTGGTAATTCTTTAATACTATTAGGTAAATCTACAACTGGTAATTGATCATACATAATTTGAAAGTAATTATGAAATACTTGATTCAAATCAGCAAATAGTGGCTCAATCGCTTGATAACCATTCTCATTTGTATACGGTCCTTCAATAATATACTCGTAATACGGTGCCTTCATCCCACCCTTTAAACCAGTACGTAATTCTTGATGATTATTAAATATATGATCTGCTTCTAGTAGCCTAAATGGATTTAGATAAAATCGAAGAGCTATGCCTGTAATTGTATTATTAATAATATTTTGTTTTCCTCCTTTATACAACACAGTAGCTACTTGAAGCTTCATTAATTTGTCATCACTGCTCTCTTGCAGATTTTTATGAAAAAAGAATGATACGCTTTCTATTTGGCCTGCTTTTTGAAGTTTAGTTTCATCAACAACCAACTTTAAATTGTTCATTTTTTCACAAAAATACCAAAAATTGTCTTTCCCTGTTGGATTTAATAGCATATAGATTCTCCCTTCATGGCGCTATTCTCTCTTATTTATTTAGCGCATTGACGTGGCAAATCTCTCCCCGATTAACAATATTCAACACAATTCTAAAATATCCTCCTTTTTTTCACAAAAATATGAACAAACAAGCCAATTAAGTAGAAGATGAGGCTAACCCCATTACTCACACCACCATACGATTTATTTTTATTAATCTAAAAAAGCATTTTATAAACATTGAAGAACAGAAAAAATAGTCAAGTAATAGAAAAATCCACTCATATCATAGGTAAGATGCCGTACCTGTCATGTCTTATTTGCATAGACTATTTTTGAGTAAATTAAAGGAGGGAAAAAAATGGGCTTACGTGATAATGACAATTTTAGGCTCGATAATGATAATGACAACGATAATGATTTAAAAAATAGAAACCTTAATATAATGCGTGTTTTTCGAAGTGGAAATGCTATTTCAGATATCTGTATCAAGAGCGATGCAGATGCCGATTTAGATAGTAAATTAAAAACGATTCTTCGCGGTGGCGCTGGTGGAAAGGCTAAAAAATAGTTATATATTTCAAGTGTGAAGGAGGTGAAAAAATGGCTTTCTTTGATAATATTGAATTCGCTGAATTATTTTGTGATTGCGATGACGACGAGTCCGACATGAAGCATAGCAATAAACGTCATAAAAATCATCACAAAAATCGTAGCGAAAGTCACAGTTCCGATCATAGTGAAGATCACAGCAACGATCATAGCGAAGATCATGGCAGAAAACATCGTAAACATTCTAAACGTAAAAAACATATTAGCGTTGTTAATAAAAACAAAAATAAAAATGATAGTGATTTAAAAAATAGAAATTTAAACATCATGCGAGTAGAGTGCAGTGGAAATGCTATTTCAACTATTCGCATTAAAACAGAAGCAGATGCCGATTTAGATAGTGATTTAAAATCTATTATTCATGGCGGAAACGGAGGAAATGCTAAAAAATAAAAATTCTAAGAATATAGGAGGGAAAAAAATGGGTAAACATGATGAGTTTTTCAAAAAACATTCAAGAGCTAATGACATCGACGTTGATATTGATAACGACAACGATAACGATAATGACAATGAATTAAAAAATAGGAATGTAAATGTAATTAGGACGTTTAACAGTGGCAATGTGCATGCAAAAGTTTGGAATAAAACAGAAGCAGATTCAGATTCAGATATAGATAATGAGTCCAATGCTGGCGGTGGCGGTGGCGGTGCCGTCAACTCTAATAATTCGGGAGACGGCGGGGACGCTTAAATTTCTAAGAAGGAAAAACAGCTATTACCAAAAAATATAATTATTTTTTGGTAATAGCCAAATTCAATAAAAGAATGGAGATATTCTATGAAGCCTCCAAATACCAATCCTTCTGATATGGATTATAAGGATGAATCATTTTCAACGGTTTCTGGTGATGTTCAATCGAATGAACTACACGTTTCTCATAGTGGTAATTCAGAGGTAGACGTTAACGTAGAGGTTCATGTAGATTTAACTCCACTTGCATTTGCT